>NZ_JAJSYW010000087.1:0-26799 GCF_036815005.1 Streptomyces sp. IBSBF 2435
GGGCTGCGGGGGAGGGGCCGGCGGGCCGCGGCGGCGTCTTCGGGGCGGACGCGCCGGACGGGGAAGGGACCGGCGAGGCGTGCACCCCCCGCGCCACAGGACCCGCCGGGACCGGAGCCGGGGCCGCGGCCCCGGACGGCGTCGGCGCCGCACCCGGCGCCGCGCTCGGCGCGGCTGTCGGGGTCGGACCGGGAGCCGTGGGCGGCGGCACGGTCGTCGGTGCCGCGGTCGGTGCCGCGGTCGTCGGCGGCGCCGTCGGGGCCACCGTCACCGGCGGGTCCGGCGCCCCGCACCGGCCGCCGGTCCGCACCGTCAGCCGGCCGAGCGGCAGCAGCGGGGGCGAACCGGCCGGCCGCACCACGTGCGTGACGCGCCCGCCGGGTCCGCAGACGACCACCGAGATCCCGCATCCGCCGCCCGTGCGGGAACAGCCGATGGTCACCGCCACCCCGCCGGGGGCGGGCCGCGGCGTCGCCATCGCCTGTCCGGCGAGGACCACCAGCAGGGGCGCGGCCAGCCCGGCGGCGGCCGACCACCACCGCGTACGACGTACGGCTTTCACGATCATTACGGTAAATGCCGATATCCCACCTGGTCAGCCCAATGGACGACTATGGCGGGAAGTGCATACCGGCCCGCCGCCGCCGTTCGATTCACCGGCTCCCGCGGTCCGGCCGCGCAAGGCCGCGCTCTCGAACGCGCCACCCGCCGCCGCCCGCGCCATGAGCTGCTTCCAGCCATCCCGCCCGGCGGACCCCGCGCCCACCGCCCGCAGTGCGCCGTACGGGTCGGGCGCGGACGAAACATGGGAGACGTCAGGCGGTAACGGCGGGGGCCTTGTCAGAGTGGGGCGAGGGATTTACGTTCGTCGGACGGCGGGGATCTACGTGCGTAGAACCGGCGTGACGTCACGTCAGAGGAGCTGCTGCCATGAGCAATGTCGTGCGTGCCGCGCTGGTCCAGGCGACCTGGACCGGTGACACCGAGACAATGATCGCCAAGCATGAGGAACACGCCAGGGCCGCCGCCGCGCAGGGTGCGAAGGTGATCGGCTTCCAGGAGGTCTTCAACGCCCCCTACTTCTGCCAGGTGCAGGAGGCCGAGCACTACCGCTGGGCGGAGGCCGTGCCCGACGGGCCGACCGTGCGGCGGATGCAGGACCTCGCCCGGGAGACGGGCATGGTCATCGTCGTCCCGGTCTTCGAGGTCGAGCAGCCAGGGGTCTACTTCAACACCGCCGCCGTCATCGACGCGGACGGCACTTTCCTCGGCAAGTACCGCAAGCACCACATCCCGCAGGTGACCGGCTTCTGGGAGAAATACTATTTCAAGCCGGGCAATCTCGGCTGGCCGGTATTCGACACCGCGGTCGGCAGGATCGGCGTCTACATCTGCTACGACCGGCACTTCCCCGAGGGCTGGCGCGCCCTCGGCCTGGCCGGCGCCCAGCTCGTGTACAACCCCAGCGCCACCAGCCGCGGCCTGTCGGCGTATCTGTGGCAGCTGGAGCAGCCGGCCGCCGCGGTGGCCAACGAATACTTCATCGCCGCGATCAACCGGGTCGGCCGCGAGGAGTACGGCGACAACGACTTCTACGGCACCAGCTACTTCGTCGACCCCCGCGGCCAGTTCGTGGACGGCACCGCCTCCGACACCAAGGAGGAACTGCTCGTCCGCGACCTGGACTTCGGCCTGATCGACGAGGTGCGCAACCAGTGGGCCTTCTACCGCGACCGCAGGCCCGACGCCTACGGCGACCTGACGGAGGTCTGAGCCCATGGCCACCGAGACCGCGAACGCGCACGCGGCACTGCACGCCAGGCACCGCGCGGTGCTGCCCGACTGGCTCGCCACGTACTACGAGCGGCCGATCGAGCTGACGCACGGCGAGGGCCGGCATGTCTGGGACGCCGAGGGCAACCGCTACCTGGACTTCTTCGGCGGCATCCTCACCACGATGACCGCGCACGCCCTGCCGGAGGTCGCCGCTGCGGTCGCCGCGCAGGCCGGGAAGCTGCTGCACTCCTCGACGCTGTATCTGAGCAGCCAGGCCGTCGAACTGGCCGAGCGGATCGCCCGGCTGTCCGGCATCCCCGACGCCCGGGTGTTCTTCACCACCTCGGGCACCGAGGCCAACGACACGGCGCTGCTCCTGGCGACGGCCTACCGCGGCTCCAACCAGATCCTGGCGCTGCGCAACAGCTACCACGGCCGCTCGTTCAGCGCGATCGGCATCACCGGCAACGCGGCCTGGTCGCCCACCAGCCTGTCCCCGCTCCAGACGCTGTACGTGCACGGCGGTGTGCGCAGCCGCGGGCCGTACGCGCATCTGTCGGACGCCGAGTTCACCACCGCGTGCGTGGCCGACCTGGAGGACGTGCTCGGCCAGGCCGGCGGCAGGATCGCCGCGCTGATCGCCGAACCCGTGCAGGGCGTCGGCGGCTTCACGCTGCCGCCCGACGGGCTCTTCGCCGCCTTCAAGCAGGTGCTCGACCGGCACGGCATCCTGTGGATCACCGACGAGGTGCAGACCGGCTGGGGGCGTACCGGCGAGCACTTCTGGGGCTGGCAGGCGCACGGCAAGGCCGGGCCGCCGGACATCCTCACCTTCGCCAAGGGCATCGGCAACGGCATGTCGATGGGCGGTGTGGTGGCCCGTGCCGAGGTGATGAACTGCCTGACCGCCAACTCGATCTCCACCTTCGGCGGCAGCCCGGTCACCACCGCGGCGGCGCTGGCCAACCTCGGCTATCTCATCGACCACGACCTGCCGGGCAACGCGCGCCGGGTCGGCGGCCTGCTCAAGGCCAGGCTGGAGGCCGTCGGGGCCGGCCTCGCAGTGGTCCGCGAGGTGCGCGGGCGCGGCCTGATGCTGGGTGTCGAACTGGTCGTGCCCGGCACCGACGACCCCTCCTCGCGGGCCGCGGGGCTGGTCCTCGAAGCCGCCCGCGAGCACGGCCTGCTCATCGGCAAGGGCGGCAGGGCCGGCAATGTGCTGCGGATCGCGCCGCCGCTGTCGCTGACCGTCGCCGAGGCGGAGGAGGGCGCCGCCGCCCTCGAAGCGGCGCTGAAGGCGGCGCAGACCGCACTGGAGACCCCCGAGAACAGCAGCACGGAAGGCGCCACCGTATGAGCACCGGCACCCGCACCGTCATCCGCGGCGGCCTGGTCGTCACCGCCGCCGACGAGATGCACGCCGACGTACTGATCGAGGGCGGCAGGATCGCCGCGCTCGCCGCGCACGACAGCGACGCCGCGGCCGGCTGGACCGCCGACCGCGTCATCGACGCCACGGGGAAGTACGTCATCCCCGGCGGTGTCGACGCCCACACCCATATGCAGATGCCCTTCGGCGGCACCACCGCCGCCGACACCTTCGAGACCGGCACCAGGGCCGCGGCCTGGGGCGGCACCACCACCATCGTGGACTTCGCGATCCAGGGTGTCGGCGCCTCGCTGCGGGCCGGCCTCGACGCGTGGCACGCCAAGGCCGACGCCCAGTGCGCGATCGACTACGGCTTCCACATGATCGTCGCCGACGTCAACGACAAGACGCTCGCCGAGATGGACCTCCTGGTGGAGGAGGGCGTCACCAGTTTCAAGATGTTCATGGCCTACCCCGGGGTCTTCTACAGCGACGACGGCCAGATCCTGCGCGCCATGCAGCGCGCCTCGGACAACGGCGGCCTGGTGATGATGCACGCCGAGAACGGCATCGCCATCGACGTCCTGGTGCAGCAGGCGCTCGCCGCGGGGCGGACCGACCCGCGCTACCACGGCGAGGTGCGCCACGCGCTGCTGGAGGCCGAGGCCACCCACCGCGCCATCCAGCTCGCCCGGGTGGCCGGCTCGCCGCTCTACGTCGTGCACGTCTCCGCCGAGCAGGCCGTCGCGGAGCTGGCCGCGGCCCGCGACCTGGGCCTGCCGGTCTTCGGCGAGACCTGTCCGCAGTATCTGTTCCTGTCCACCGACAATCTCGCCGAGCCGGACTTCGAGGGCGCCAAATACGTGTGCAGCACGCCGCTGCGCCCGCGCGAGCACCAGGCCGCGCTGTGGCGCGGGCTGCGCACCGACGACCTCCAGGTGGTCTCCACCGACCACTGCCCGTTCTGCTTCACCGGGCAGAAGGAGATGGGCCGCGGCGACTTCTCGAAGATCCCCAACGGCCTGCCGGGCGTGGAGAACAGGATGGACCTGCTCCACCAGGCCGTCGTGGACGGCCACCTCACCCGCCGCCGCTGGATCGACATCGCCTGCGCCGCCCCGGCCCGGATGTTCGGCCTCTACCCGCGCAAGGGCACCATCGCCCCGGGCGCCGACGCCGACGTGGTCGTCTACGACCCGCACGCCGAGCAGACCGTCTCCGCGCGGACCCACCACATGAACGTCGACTACTCCGCCTACGAGGGCCGCCGGCTCACCGGCCGGGTGGAGACCGTACTGTCCCGCGGCGTCCCGGTGATCGAGCGGCAGGCCTACGTCGGCCGGGCAGGACACGGCCAATACACCCCGCGCGGCCTGTGTCAGTACCTCTGAGCACCCTCAAGCCCCCGTCACCCAGAAGGAGTGCGGCCATGGACTTCGGCCTCGTGCTGCAGACCGACCCGCCCGCGTCCGACGTCGTCGAGCTGATGCGGCGTGCCGAGCGCAACGGCTTCACCCACGGCTGGACGTTCGACTCCGCCGTGCTCTGGCAGGAGCCCTTCGTCATCCACAGCCGCATCCTGGACCACACCGAGCGGCTCACCGTCGGCACCATGGTCACCAACCCGGGCACCCGCACCTGGGAGGTGACCGCCTCCACCTTCGCGACCCTCAACTCGATGTACGGCAACCGCACGGTGTGCGGCATCGGCCGCGGCGACTCGGCGATGCGGGTCGCCGGGCGTCCGCCCAACACCCTGGCCAGGCTCGGCGAGGCCATCACCGCCATCCGCGACCTGGCCGAGGGCCGGGAGGCCGTGATCGACGGCACCGCGCTGCGGCTGCCGTGGGTCGAGGACGGCAGGCTGCCGGTGTGGATGGCCGCGTACGGCCCCAAGGCGCTCGCCATGGCGGGGGAGCGGGCCGACGGCTTCATCCTGCAACTCGCCGACGTCTACCTCACCGAGTGGATGGTCAAGGCGGTCCGCGCCGCGGCCGAGGCGGCCGGCCGCGACCCCGCGTCCGTCACCGTGTGCGTCGCCGCCCCCGCCTACGTCACCGCCGACGACTCGCCCGAGGCGCTGGCGCACGCCCGCGAGCAGTGCCGCTGGTTCGGCGGCATGGTCGGCAACCACGTCGCCGACCTGGTCGGCCGCTACGGCGAGCACTCGGGCCTCGTCCCCGACGAGCTGACCGCGTACATCAAGCAGCGGCACGGCTACGACTACGCCCACCACGGGCGCAGCGGCAACCCCGACACCGCGTTCGTGCCCGACGAGATCGTGGACCGCTTCTGCCTGATCGGGCCGCCGCCGGTCCACGAGGCCAAGCTCAAGGCCCTGCGCGACCTGGGCGTCGACCAGTTCGCGATCTACGACATGCACGACGCCAGGGAATCGACGATCGACGCGTACGGCGAGCTCATCATCCCCGCTCTGACGTGAGGTGTGTCCATGGCCATAGCCGAGAGCGCGGGTGACCGCGTCGAACTCCCCGCCGACGCGGCCCCGCCCGCGGGCCACTACGCCAACCCCGACCTGCTGCCCGTCCCCGTGGCCCACCGCACCTGGACCACGTACAACTTCTCCGCCCTGTGGGTCGGGATGGCGCACAACATCCCGTCCTGGACGCTCGCCTCCGGGCTGGTCGCGCTCGGCATGGACTGGAAACAGGCCGTGCTGACCATCGCCGTCGCCAATGTCGTCGTGCTGGCCCCGATGCTGCTCACCGGGCACGCGGGACCCAAGTACGGCATACCCTTCCCGGTCCTGGCGCGCGCGTCGTTCGGCCTGCGCGGCGCGAACCTGCCCGCGCTGGTGCGGGCCGCGGTGGCCTGCGCCTGGTTCGGCATCCAGACCTGGATCGGCGGCCAGGGCATCTTCGTCCTGCTCGACCGGGTGCTGCCCGGCGACTGGGCCGGCGCCCGGCACCTCGGCGGCTACCCGTGGCCGCTGTGGCTGTGCTTCGTGCTCTTCTGGGCCCTGGAGCTGGCCGTCATCGCCCGCGGCATGGACACCCTGCGCCGCTTCGAGAACTGGGCCGCGCCCTTCGTGCTGGTCGGCGCGGTCGTGCTGCTGATCTGGATATCGGTCAAGGCAGGCGGCCTCGGCCCGCTGCTCGACCAGCCCTCGCGGCTCGGCTGGGGCCGGCACTTCTGGAAGGTCTTCTTCCCCGCCCTGATGGGCATGATCGGCTTCTGGTCGACGCTGGCGCTCAACATCCCCGACTTCACCCGCTTCGGGGCCGGCCAGCGCGCCCAGGCCTGGGGCCAGTCGCTCGGACTGCCGACCACGATGACCGCGTTCGCCCTGCTGTCGGTGCTGGTCACCTCGGGCGCCCAGGCCGTCTACGGCACCGGCGACGCCACCTTGTGGGACCCGGTGGCGCTGGCCGCCAAGAGCCACAGCGACATCGGGCTCGTCTACGCCCTGCTGACCGTGCTCATCGCGACCGTCTCGGTCAACATCGCGGCGAATGTCGTCTCCCCGGCCTACGACCTGTCCCACCTGGCGCCGAGGTTCGTCAACTTCCGCACCGGCGCGCTCATCACCGGTGTCATCGGGGTGCTGCTCTTCCCGTGGAAGCTCATCTCGACCCCGGAGATCTACATCTACACCTGGCTCGGCGTGGTGGGCGGCGTGCTGGGGACCGTCGCGGGCGTGCTGATCGCCGACTACTGGATCATCCGCCGCACCGTGCTGCACCTGGGCGAGCTGTACGACCCGGCCGGCCGCTACTGGTACACCGGCGGCTGGAACTGGCGGGCGGTCGCCGCCTTCGCCGTCGGCGGCCTCCTCGCGGTCGGCGGCTCCTACTCCGCCCCGGGCGCCGGGCCCTTCCCCCGGCACGGCCTGATCCCGTTCCTCAAACCGCTGGCCGACTACGGCTGGGCGGTGGGCCTGGCCTCCTCGCTGCTGCTGTACGTGGCGCTGATGCGCACCGCACGGCCGGTGGAAGGAGCGGTCTGATTGGATGGCGTCATGGGCAACGAAGTCGGCGCGGCCGGACGGGTCGCTCCATGGTGTGAGGGCGGCTCGCGGTGAGGCGGGCCGTCGTCGCCGACGCGGTCGTCGTCGGCGCGGGACCCAACGGGCTGACCGCCGCGGTCGAACTGGCCCGCGCGGGCCTGAGCGTGCAGCTCTACGAGGCCGCCGACACCGTGGGCGGCGGGGCGCGCACGGAGGAACTGACGCTGCCGGGCTTCCGGCACGACCCGTGCTCCGCGGTGCACCCGTTCGGCATCGGCTCGCCCGCCTTCAAGGCGCTGCCGCTGGCCCGGCACGGCCTGGAGTGGCTGCAGCCCGAGGTGCCGATGGCGCACCCCTTCCCCGACGGCACCGCCGCGGTGCTCGGCCGTACCGTCGGCGAGACCGCCGCCTCGCTCGGGCCGCGCGACGCGGGCACGTACCGCAGGCTGATGGCGCCCTACACCGGCCACTGGGACGCGCTCGCGGCGGACTTCCTGCGGCCGCAGTGGGCCGGGATACCCCGCGACCCCTACCGCTTCGTCCGCTTCGGGCTGGCCGGGACCCCGCCGGCCGCGCTGCTGGCGCTGCGCTTCCGCGACGCCAAGGCCAGGGGGCTGATCGCCGGGCTCGGCGGGCACGCGATCTCCCGGTTGAGCCAGCCCTTCACCGGGGCGATGGCGATGCTGTTCGCGCTCGCCGCCCACGAGCGCGGCTGGCCGGTGGCCCGCGGCGGCTCGCAGGCGATCTCCGACGCGCTGGCGGGCTACCTGACCGAACTCGGCGGCGTCATCCGCACCGGGGTGACCGTGCGCAAGCTGGACGAGCTGCCGCCGGCCCGCGCCTACGTCTTCGACACCTCGCCGACCGCGCTGGCCAGGATCGCCGCCCTCGGTGACGTCTACCGCCGCTACCGCTACGGCCCCTCGGTCTTCAAGATCGACTACGCCCTTGACGGTCCTGTCCCGTGGACGGCGGAGCAGGCGCGGCGGGCCGGTACCGTGCACATCGGCCCGACCTGCACCGAGATCGGCGACGCGCTGAACCGGGCGGTCACCGGGCGCCCGCCGCACACCCCGTTCCTGATCACCTCGCAGCCCACCGTGGTGGACCCGTCGCGGGCGCCGGAGGGCAAGCATGTCTTCTGGGCCTACGGCCATGTCCCGCACGGCTGGCACGGCGACGCCACCGACGCCGTCGAGCGGCAGATCGAACGCTTCGCGCCGGGCTTCCGCGACCTGGTGCTGGCCCGCGCCGTCACCGGCCCGGCCGAACTCGCCGCCCGCAACGCCAACTACGTGGGCGGTGACGTGGCCTGCGGCGCCTTCGCGGGCCTGCAGAGCGTCCTGCGCCCGCGGCTCGCGGCGGTGCCCTACGCCACTCCGCGGCCCGGGGTCTTCCTGTGCTCGTCCGCGACCCCGCCGGGGCCCGGCGTGCACGGCATGAGCGGCCACCACGCGGCCCGCGCCGTCCTGCGGCACCTGCGGCGGCCGGCCCGCCGCTGACGCCGACGCCCGGCCCGGCGCCGTCCCCGCTCGCACGGGGTGGCGGCGCCGGACCGGGCGTCGGACGCGGTCAGGACGCGTACGGCGGCTGGCCGGGCTGCGGCGCGTAGGCCTGCGGGGCGGCGAAGCGGACCTCGGAGAGGGCCTTCTTGGTGATGACCTTCGAGAAGTAGCCGGTACCGAAGGCGATGCACAGCACGACGTACCAGAACTGCTCGGCGCCGGTCAGCTCCACCAGGCCGTACTCGCTGAGCGCCTTCTTCGCCGGGACCTTGGACAGGTAGGCGGCGCCGAAGTAGACGCAGCCGAGCACGTACCAGAACTTCTCCCACGAGGTGGACTGGCCGTTGCCGAGCGTCTGGGACTGGGACATGGGATAGGGGCCTTTCGGTGGAACGGAGCGGTGGGGACGGACAGCCCGGAAAACACGGCATGCGGCCGTCGCGGGCCGCGGTGGGTGTGGGGGGCGTGCCGAAGAAGCGGATCAAGCCGCAAGGCACCCATTCCTGCGAGCAGTTCGCGGGTGCCGAAACGGAAGCATAGGGGTAAAGGTTGCTCTGTGTCGCCGCTTTACGGCCCATTCACGGATCTTCCGCAGGACGTCACCCGTGACGAGCGCGGGTTGTCACCGGGGGGCAGGGAAACTAGGCTTACCCGCCGGTAAATTTACTCTGGAGTAAGGAAGGTGGCCGATGGCCGCACTGGACGATCTCGACCTGGAGACCCTGGACTTCGGCTCGGTCGAGCCCGACGAATTCGCCCGGATCGTCAAGGGCCTGCCCACCCGGCGCATCGCCGAGCTGATGAGCGGACCGCAGCGCCGCCGGGTGCTCGACGAGGTCTTCGGTCGGATGCACACGCTCTTCAAGCCCGACGCCGCCGCCGGCAAGGACGCGCTGATCCGCTGGCGCATCACCGAGGGCGACAGCGGCCCGGACGACGTCTACGAGACCCACATCGGCGGCGGCACCTGCACGGTGACCCCCGAGCGCACCGACCGCGAGCCGCAGCTCAGCCTCACCATGGCCGCGCCGGAATTCCTCAAGCTCGTGTCGGGCAACGCCTCGGGCCCCACCCTCTTCTTCACCCGCAAGCTCAAGGTCAAGGGCGACATCCGGCTGGCCGGCGGCCTCACCTACTACTTCGACATCCCCAAGCCCTGACGCCGCCCCTGGCCTCCAACCGGCCGCCCGCCCCCGGTCACCGGTCCTCGGTGACCGGGTGGCTGTCGACCAGCTCGGCGGGCCGGCCCGCGGCCAGTGCCGCCAGGGCCGCACGGATCCGGCCCGCCTGGCCCGGCGAGAAGTAGCGGTCCGCCTCGGCCGGGTCGATCAGCCTCCAGGAGTCCAACTCCGACTCCTGGAGGCGCACCGCGGCCAGCTGCTCGTCGGAGAGCACCCCGCCGTCGTAGAGGAAGCTCACCGACGGCGGCCGGCCGGGACCCGAGGACCAGTCGAGCACCAGCAGCGCGCCGGGCGCCACGTCGAGGCCGATCTCCTCCAGGGTCTCCCGGCGCGCGCCCTGCCGCGGTGTCTCGTCCTGGTCCGACTCGATCGTGCCGCCCGGCAGTGTCCACGTCCCGTCGTCGCGGTAGTTCGGCTCCACGATCAGGATCCGCCCGTCCGCCGAGCGGAACAGCATGCTCGCCCCGGCGAGGATCCTGGGAAGACTGGCGATGTAGCTGGCGAAGTCGGTCGTCATGCCGCCAACTTACGGCGCCGGGTGCCCCGACGCGCCGTATTCGGGTGATCACCGAGCGCGCTGCCGATGGGCACGCGGGCCGTGCCGGGATAGGGTCCGAACGGCGCGATGTTCCGTATCGGATGGAGAGGACGACATGTCCGAGACGACAAGGGTTTCGACGGGGCGCGTGCTGATCGCCGCCGACAAGTTCAAGGGTTCGCTGACCGCGGTGCAGGTGGCCGAGCACGTCAGGGCCGGGCTCCGCTCCGTCGTACCGGGCCTCGACGTCGCCGCGCTGCCGGTCGCCGACGGCGGCGACGGTACGGTCGACGCGGCGGTCGCCGCCGGCTTCGAGCGGCGCACGGTACGCGTCACCGGGCCGCTCGGCGAGCCCGTCGACGCGGCGTACGCGCTGCGCGACGGCACCGCGGTGGTCGAGATGGCCGAGGCGTCGGGCCTGCGGCACCTGCCGCCCGGGATCTTCGCGCCGCTCACCGCCACCACGTACGGCACCGGCGAGCTGCTGCGGGCCGCGCTCGACGCCGGGGCACGCACGATCGTGCTCGGCGTCGGCGGCAGCGCCACCAACGACGGCGGCGCGGGCATGCTCAGCGCGCTGGGCGCGCGGCTGCTCGACGCCGAGGGGGTGCCGGTCGCGCCCGGCGGCGGCGCGCTCGCCGGCCTGGCCACCGCCGACCTCGGCGATCTCGACCCGCGGCTGGCCGGCACCGACGTGGTGCTGGCCGGCGACGTCGACAACCCGCTGCTCGGGCCGAAGGGCGCGGTGGCGGTCTACGGCCCGCAGAAGGGCGCGTCCGCGTCCGACATCGCCGCCCTCGACGCGGCGCTCGGCCGCTTCGCCGAGGTGCTCGGCGCCACGGCGGAGGCCGAGGCGCCCGGGGCGGGCGCCGCGGGCGGCATCGGCTTCGGCGCGATGGTCGGCCTGCGGGCCGACTTCCGGCCCGGCATCGACGTGATGCTCGACGTCCTCGGCTTCGAGGCGGCGCTCGACGGCGCCACGCTGGTCATCACGGGTGAGGGTTCGCTCGACGAGCAGACGCTGCACGGGAAGGCGCCGGTGGGCGTCGCGCAGGCGGCCCGGGCGCGTGGGATCGACGTCGTCGCCGTCTGCGGCCGGCTCGCCCTACCCCCGGCCGATCTCGGCCGGGCCGGCATCCGCCGGGCCTACGCGCTTTCCGACCTGGAGTCGGATCCGGCCCGCTCGATGTCGGAGGCCGGCCCGCTCCTCGAACAGCTGGCCGCCCGCCTGGCCCAGGACTTCCTGACCTGACCCGGTGGCCCCGGGTGCCTCTGCGTAAGGGGGGCATCCCTCAGGGGCGCGGGGAACGGCGCGCAACCCACCACGACCGCCGTGTGCGAACGGACCGCAGGCCCTCAGGGGCGCGGGGAACGGCGCGACCAGCCCCCGCCGGGGGCGCGGGTCGTCACCGGCCCAGAGGGGCTGTTGCTGTCGCATCCGGACCACCGGCCGGTGGGTGGTTGCTCGCGCCGTTCCCCGCGCCCCCAAAAGAGTCGCGCGCCCGGGAGCGCAAAAGCCGCCGCGCCCTGGGGAGGCGTCCCCCGGACGCAGCGGCACCCTCACCCCGCGGCAGCGGATGGGTACCCACCGACGCGGTGGCAACCCCGCCCTGGGCTAGCGCAGCGCTGCGGCTCGGGCCTCGCGGCGGTTGGCGCGCATCGTGTTCACGCGACGGGTGGTCGCGAAGCAGGGGATCACCGCGGCGGCCAGGCACTGGAGCGCCGCGCCGGTCTGGAGCAGCTGGTGGCCGCCGGGGACGTCGAGCGTCCAGGCGGTCAGGCAGCCCATGCTGACCAGGATCCAGGCCAGGGTGAGGACGGCCAGCCGTCCGCGCGGCTTGGGGTACTCGACCCGGCTCACCATCAGCCAGGCCACGCCCACGATCGCCGCGATGGTCGGCACGAAGGGCAGTTCGAGCAGCACCACGGACACCACCGTCATCGCCCCGAAGGGGCTCGGCATGCCCTGGAAGACGCCGTCCCGCAGCGTCGTGCAGGAGAAGCGGGCGAGCCGCAGGACGACGGCCAGCACCACCAGCACCGCGGCGACCGCGGAGACCTTCCCGTGGGCGTCGTCGGCGACCAGCCCCCAGACGACCACGAAATACGCCGGGGCGAGCCCGAAGCTGATCAGGTCGGAGAGGTTGTCGAGCTCGGCCCCCATGGCCGAGCTGCGCAGCTTGCGCGCGACGAGCCCGTCGAAGAGGTCGAAGACGGAGGCGAGCAGCATCAGCGTGACCGCCGTGGCGGCGCTGTGCTTGGACATACCGCCGTCACTGGTGCCCATCAGGTGCGGCACCAGGACCCCGGTGGTGGTGAAGTACACCGCCATGAAGCCGCAGATCGCGTTGCCGAGGGTCAGCGCGTCGGCGATGGACAGCCGGGTCGACAGGGGGAGGTCGTCGACCTCGTCCTGGAGTTCGGTCACCCAGGTGGACTGCGCCGTATCCGGATCAGTCACGGTCAAGGCGTGTCACCCCAGCCGTGGTGGTCTGTCCGACCTCGACACCCGCTTCGATCCCGGCCGGCAGGTACACGTCGACCCGGGAGCCGAAGCGGATCAGCCCGATCCGGTCGCCCTGCTCGACCTTGCAGCCGCGCGGCACGTACGGCACGATCCGCCGCGCGACCGCTCCGGCGATCTGCACCATCTCGATGTCGCCGAGCTCGGTGTCGAAGTGCCAGACCACCCGCTCGTTGTTCTCGCTCTCCTTGTTGAACGCCGGTACGTACCCGCCGGGGATGTGCTCGACGGAGGAGACCGTGCCGGTCAGCGGCGCCCTGTTGACGTGCACATTCAGCGGGCTCATGAAGATCGCGACGCGGGTGCGCCCGTCCTTCCACGGCATGACGCTCTGGACCACGCCGTCGGCCGGGCTGATCACCCGGCCGTCGGTGATCTCCCGCTCAGGGTCGCGGAAGAACCACAGCATCCCGGCCGCGAGCGCGGTGGCGGGGACGGCCACGGTTGCCCAGCGGCCGGACTGGCGCGCCTTGGCGAGGGAGACCGCCGCGGTGGCCACGGTCGGGAGGAGCCACGGTGATGCGCCACGTGCGAGGCGGACCCGGCCGCGTGGAGCAGGGGAATGGCTGTGGGGCATGGAAGACCTTCGTAGCGGAGGGTGCCGCGAATTACTTCTGGGGACGGCGGCTTTGACTCGATGGTATCGGCTGACACCGGCAACTGGGCAAGCGCAAGGGCGAGTCGGTGGCTGGTTCCGGTGCTTTGACTCATGACACAGTGTGACGTTCGCCTCGGATAAATCACCGCGAATGCGGACATTATCCCTTGATCCGGTACTCCTCCAACAGCCGCCTGCCGATGATCATTTTCTGAATCTCTGCGGTTCCCTCGCCGATCAGCAGCATCGGCGCCTCACGGTACAGCCGCTCGATCTCGTACTCCTTGGAGAAGCCGTAGCCGCCGTGGATGCGGAAGGCGTCCTCGACGACCTCCTTGCAGAACTCGGCCGCCAGATATTTCGCCATTCCGGCCTCCAGGTCGTTGCGCGCGCCGGAATCCTTCTTGCGCGCGGCATTGACCATCATCTGGTGCGCGGCCTCCACCTTGGTGGCCATTTCGGCGAGCTTGAACTGGATCGCCTGGTGCTCCGCGATGGCCTTGCCGAAGGTGTGCCGCTGCTGGGCGTAGGAGATGCCGAGTTCGAAGGCGCGCCTGGCCACACCGCAGCCACGGGCGGCCACATTGACCCGGCCCACCTCGACGCCGTCCATCATCTGGTAGAAGCCGCGCCCGCTCGTGCCGCCCAGCACGCGGTCGGCGGGCACCCGTACGTCCTCCAGGATCAGCTCGGTGGTGTCGACGCCCTTGTAGCCCATCTTGTCGATCTTGCCGGGCACGGTCAGCCCCGGGACCGCGGGGTTGGCGCCGAAGCCAGGCTCCTTCTCGATCAGGAAGGTCGTCATCGACCGGTGCGCGGGCGCCTCGGCCGGCTGCCCCTCGTCGGTGCGGCACAGCACCGCGACCAGGTTCGACGAGCCGCCGTTGGTCAGCCACATCTTCTGCCCGTTGACGACATATCCGTCCCCGTCGCGTACGCCCTTGGTGCGGATCGCCGACACGTCGGAACCGAGGCCCGGCTCCGACATCGAGAACGCGCCGCGCACCTCGCCGGCCGCCATGCGCGGCAGGAAGTGCTCCTTCTGCTCCCGCGTGCCGTGCTGCTTGATCATGTAGGCGACGATGAAATGTGTGTTGATGATGCCGGACACACTCATCCAGCCGCGGGCGATCTCCTCCACGACCAGCGCGTAGGTCAGCAGTGATTCCCCGAGGCCGCCGTACTCCTCGGGGATCATCAGGCCGAAGATGCCCAGTTCCTTCAGGCCCTCGACGATCTCGGTGGGATATTCGTCGCGGTGTTCGAGAGCGGTGGCGACCGGCAGGATCTCCTTGTCCACGAAGCTGCGGACGGTGGAGAGGATCTCCCGCTGGATGTCGGTCAGTCCGTCGGTCTGCGCGAGTCGGTCGGCCATCGGCTCAGTTCCCCTCCGGCTGCGGGCGGCCGGGCTGTTCCCCGCCGCGCTGCTCGATGTACGTGGCGGTCGGCACCATCACCTTGCGGCGGAAAACGCACACCAGGGTGCCGTCCTGGTTGTGGCCGCGGGTCTCGACCTGGACGATGCCGCGGTCGCTCCTGGACTTCGACGGCCACTTGTCGAGCACCGTCGTCTCGCCGTAGACCGTGTCGCCGTGGAAGGTCGGCGCCACGTGCCGCAGCGACTCGACCTCCAGATTGGCGATCGCCTTGCCCGACACATCGGGCACCGACATGCCGAGCAGCAGTGAGTAGACGTAGTTCCCGACCACCACATTGCGGCCGAAGTCGGTTCCCTTCTCGGCGTAGTTGGCGTCCATGTGCAGCGGGTGGTGATTCATGGTGAGCAGGCAGAAGAGGTGGTCGTCGTATTCCGTGACCGTCTTTCCCGGCCAGTGCTTGTACACGGCACCGACCTCGAACTCCTCATACGTGCGGCCGAACTGCACAGTCATACCTCCAGCTTGTTCGCGAGCCGGATCTCGTCCACGATCCGGCCGATGATCCCGGTGATACCGAAGTCCTTGGGTGTGAACACCGCCGCCACACCGGCCGCCCGCAGGGCGAGCGCGTCCGCGGCCGGGATGATGCCGCCGACGACCACGGGGACGTCCTCCACCCCCGCCCGGCGCAGCCGCTCCAGTACATCGGGCACCAGCGCGGTGTGCGACCCCGAAAGGATCGACAGGCCCACGCAGTGCACGTCCTCGGCGACCGCCGCGGAGACGATCTGCTCGGGGGTCAGCCTGATCCCCTGGTAGACCACCTCGAAGCCGGCGTCCCTGGCGCGTACCGCGATCTGCTCGGCGCCGTTGGAGTGCCCGTCGAGCCCCGGCTTGCCGACCAGCAGCCGCAGCCGCCCGCCGCCCAGCTCCTTCGCGGTGTCCGCGACCTTGCGGCGTACGTCCGCCAGCGGGCCGCCGTCCCGCGCCGCCACCGCGACCGGCGCGCTGCCGACCCCGGTCGGCGCGCGGTATTCGCCGAAGACGTCGCGCAGCGCCCAGGACCACTCACCGGTCGTGACGCCCGCCCGCGCGCAGTCCAGCGTCGCCGCCATCAGGTTCTCTCCGCCCGCCGCCGCCGACCGCAGGGCGCCGAGCGCGGCCTGCGCGCGCGGCTCGTCCCTGGCCCGCCGCCAGTCGTGCAGCGCGGCCACCACCCGGGCCTCGTTGGCCGGGTCGACCGTCATGATCGCGGTGTCCAGGTCGGCGGTCAGCGGGCTGGGCTCGGTGCTCTCGTGGATGTTGACGCCGACGATCTGCTCCTCGCCCGACTCGATCCTGGCCCGCCGGGCGGCGTGCGAGGCCACCAGCTCCGACTTGAGGTAGCCGGACTCGACGGCCGCCATCGCGCCGCCCAGCTGCTCGATGTGCGCGATCTCGGCGGTCGCCCGCTCCACCAGCTCCGCGACCTTCGCCTCGATCACATGGCTGCCCTCGAAGATGTCGGCGTATTCGAGCAGGTCGCTCTCGTGCGCGAGCACCTGCTGTATCCGCAGGCTCCACTGCTGGTCCCACGGCCGCGGCAGGCCCAGCGCCTCGTTCCAGGCGGGCAGTTGGACGGCCCGGGCGCGGGCGTCCCTGGACAGCGTCACGGCCAGCATCTCCAGCACGATCCGCTGGACGTTGTTCTCCGGCTGCGCTTCGGTCAGACCGAGCGAGTTGACCTGCACTCCGTAGCGGAAGCGCCGCTGCCTGGGGTCCTGGACGCCGTAGCGCTCCCGGGTGACGGTGTCCCAGATCCGGCCGAAGGCGCGCATCTTGCACATCTCCTCGATGAAACGCACACCGGCGTTGACGAAGAAGGAGATCCGGCCGACCACCTCGCCCCTGCGCTCCTCGGGCACCTGCCCGGACGCGAAGACCGCGTCGAGCACCGCGACCGCGGTGGACATCGCGTAGGCGATCTCCTGCACCGGCGTGGCCCCGGCCTCCTGCAAGTGGTAGCTGCAGATGTTGATCGGGTTCCACTTGGGCATGTGGTGGACGGTGTACGTGATCATGTCCGTGGTCAGCCGCAGCGACGGCACCGGCGGGAAGACATGCGTACCGCGGGACAGGTACTCCTTGACGATGTCGTTCTGGGTGGTGCCCTGGAGCGCGGCGATGTCCGCCCCCTGCTCCTCGGCGACCACCTGGTAGAGCGCCAGCAGCCACATGGCGGTGGCGTTGATGGTCATCGAGGTGTTCATCCGCTCCAGCGGGATGTCCTGGAACAGCCGCCGCATGTCACCGAGATGCGCGACCGGCACCCCGACCCTGCCGACCTCGCCGCGAGCCAGCACATGGTCGGCGTCGTAGCCGGTCTGGGTCGGCAGGTCGAAGGCCACCGACAGGCCGGTCTGGCCCTTGCCGAGATTGCTCCGGTAGAGCGCGTTGGACGCCTCGGCGGTGGAGTGTCCCGCGTAGGTCCGCATCAGCCACGGCCGGTCCCGCTCGCGGGGCCCGCCCGCCCGGGGCGACGCCATCAGATGTCCCGGAAGCGGTTGATGGCCGGCAGGTGCCGCTCGCGCATCGCCGGATTCGTCACGCCCAGGCCCTCCTCGGGTGCCAGCGCCAGGACGCCGACCTTGCCGTGGTGCCGGTTGCGGTGGACGTCGTACGCGGCCTGGCCGGTGTCCGCCAGGCGGTAGGTGCGCGACAGGGTGGGGTGGATACGGCCCTTGGCGACCAGCCGGTTGGCCTCCCACGCCTCGCGGTAGTTGGCGAAGTGCGAGCCGACGATCTTCTTGAGGCTCATCCACAGATACCGGTTGTCGTACTCGTGGGTGTAGCCGCTGGTCGAGGCACAGGTGACGATGGTGCCGCCCTTGCGGGTGACGTAGACCGAGGCGCCGAAGGTCTCCCGGCCCGGGTGCTCGAAGACGATGTCCACGTCCTCGCCGCCGGTCAGTTCGCGGATCCGGCCGCCGAAGCGCTTCCACTCCCGGGGGTCCTGGCTGTGCTCGTCGCGCCAGAACCGGTAGCCCTCGGCGCTGCGGTCGATGACCGCCTCCGCGCCCATCCGGCGGCAGATCTCCGCCTTCTCCGGGCTGGACACCACACAGACCGGGGTGGCGCCGCCTGCCAGCGCGAACTGGGTGGCGTACGAGCCGAGTCCGCCGCTCGCGCCCCAGATCAGCACATTGTCGCCCTGCTTCATGCCGGCGCCGTTGCGGGACACCAGCTGCCGGTAGGCGGTGGAGTTGACCAGGCCGGGGGCGGCGGCCTCCTCCCAGCTCAGGTGCTCCGGTTTGGGCATCAGCTGGTTGGACTTGACCAGGGCGATCTCGGCCAGGCCGCCGAAGTTGGTCTCGAAGCCCCAGATCCGCTGCTCCGGGTCGAGCATGGTGTCGTTGTGGCCGTCGGCCGACTCCAGCTCCACGCTCAGGCAGTGCGCGACGACCCGGTCGCCGGGCTGCCACTTGTTCACCCCGGGGCCGGTACGCAGCACGACGCCCGACAGGTCGGAGCCGATGACGTGGTAGGGCAGGTCGTGCCGCCTGCCGAGCGGCGACTGGCGGCCGTAGCGCTCCAGGAAGGCGAAGGTCGACACCGGTTCGAAGATCGAGGTCCAGACCGAGTTGTAGTTCACCGAGCTGGCCATCACCGCGACCAGGGCCTCGCCGGGGCCGATCTCCGGCACCGGCACCTCGTCCAGGTGCAGCGAGCTGCGCGGGTCCTTGTCCTTGGTGGCGAGGCCGTCGAACATCTGCGCCTCGTCCTTGTGCACGGTGACCGCGCGGTACGACGCGGGCAGCGTGAGCGCCGCGAAGTCGGCGGCCGTAGTGTCCGGCGCGAGGACGGCGTCCAGGATTTCCTTCATATGACTCGCCTCCGGCGAAGCGTTTCCCGCATGTGCGGCCGGGTCCTTCTCGGTGGACGCGGCAACGCGTACGGGGAGCGCGGGGGTCGGGATGGGATGGAGGTGCCGTCGTCGGTCCGGCGGGGAGCTGGCGGTGGAGCGAAGGAGCCGCGCGGTGGCGCGGAATGCCTGTGACGCAGGCGTCCGGGCCTCGGGGACAGCCGGCCTGCGGGGGATCACCGCATGCCGTCCGCCCGGACTGTGGATACCGTATGGCACCGCGTGCCAGTCGTAAAGACACTGCGTGCCATTTTCTTCCGAGTGTCACCCCGGTGCCGGGAACGGGCAACAGCGGCCACCCGGGGGACGGGTGGCCGCCGCTGAGGCACGGAGGGGGACGCCGAGGTGGCGCAGGGCCGCTGCTGACGTGCGGTGGAAGGGCGCCGAGGTGGCGGCTGACGCGCCGCCGGGGTGGCGGGTGGGGAGGCGGCACCTGGCGGCGGGGCGCCGCTGCGGTGGTGCCGGCCGGGCGCTCAGGCCTTGCGCAGCGCCTCTTCGATGCTGCGCAGGATCTGGGCGGGGGAGGCGTCGGTGCGGGCCACCGCGACCACCACCTCGCCGTGCCGGGACACCGTCGCCGGGGTCGCCGACGACGCCCTGGACGGTATCCGCCCGGCGCCGATGCCCGTACCGAAGGTCGCCTTGATCACGTCGAAGGCGTGGTCGAGCTGCGCCTCCACGTCGCCCTTGCCGTCCGCCCGCAGCCAGCGGCGCAGCACGTGGTTGTGCGCGGCGACCACCGCGGAGGCGGCGACCTCGGCGAGCAGCGGGTCGTCGTCGCCGTAGCCCTGCGCGCCCTCGTCGAAGTGGCCCAGCAGATAGCGGGTGAACAGCCGCTCGTAACGGGCCACCGAAGCGATCTCGCGCTCCCGCAGCGTCGGCACCTCCCGGGTCAGCCGGTAGCGCTCCACCGACACCTCGGGCAGGTGCGCGTACATCCGCAGCACCTCGGTGATTCCGCGGCAGACCGTGTCGAGCGGGTGCTCGTGCGGGTCCGCGGAGTCCAGTACGGCCTGGACACGGACCAGGGTGTCGTCGTGGTCGGGGAAGATCGCCTCTTCCTTGGACCGGAAGTGCCGGAAGAAGGTCCGCCGCGCCACGCCGGCCGTCGCCGCGATCTCGTCGACAGTGGTCGCCTCGTAGCCCTGCGCCGCGAAAAGGTGCATCGCGGCCGCCGCCAGGTCCTGTCGCACACGGTGCCGCTGGGCGGCGGCGCGGCGTACGGTCGCGGTCTCGGGGGTACCGGGCTTCGCGGACTGGGACATGTGGGGAACGTAACACGGCGGACCGCCCCGTCCGGCGGCCGGGGGAAAAACACCCCAGCTCGCCGCACGGGCTGCCGGCCGGTCGGCCGGCCGCTCAGCGCCGGGCGTACTCGCGGAAGCCTCGGCCGGTCTTCCGGCCGAGGCAGCCCGCCGACACCAGGTGTTCGAGCAGCGGCGCGGGGGCCAGGCCCGGGTCGCGGAATTCCCCGTGCAGCACCTGCTCGATCGCCAGCGACACATCGAGCCCGACCACGTCGAGCAGTTCGAAGGGTCCCATCGGATAGCCGCCGCCGAGCTTCATCGCCGCATCGATCGCGTCCACGCTCGCGTAATGGTCCTGCACCATCTTCACCGCGTTGTTCAGGTACGGGAAGAGCAGCGCGTTGACGATGAAGCCCGCCCGGTCGCCGCAGTCCACCGGGTGCTTGCGCAGGGCGCCGCACACCTGGTGGACGGTGGCCCGCACATCGGCCGCGGTGAGCACGGTGTGCACCACCTCGACCAGCTTCATCGCGGGCGCCGGGTTGAAGAAGTGCATCCCGACGACGTCCTGCGGGCGTTCCGTGGCCCTGGCGACGGCTACCACCGGCAGCGAGGAGGTCGTGGTGGCCAGCACCGCTCCCGGCCGGCACACCTTGTCCAGGATCCGGAAGAGCTGCTGCTTGGCGAGAAGGTCCTCGGCGACCGCCTCGACCACCAGGTCGGCCTGCGCGAAGGCGTCGTAGGAGGCCGCGGGCGTCACCAGGGCGACGGCCGCGTCACGCTGCTCCGCGCTGAGCCGTCCCCGCGCCACCGAGCGGTCCAGCGAGGCCGCCATTCGCGCCACCGCGTGCTCGGCCTTCTCCGGGCTGCGCGCGGCCAATTGCACCGGGAAGCCCGCCCTGGCGAAGACCTCGGCAATACCCGCCGCCATGGTGCCGGATCCGGCGACGCCGACGCTGCGGACCGTACGGGGCTCCGCTTGCGTTCGGCCGCCCGCCGGGGTCTGCGCGTCCGGGACCACCGTCGAGCTGCCGGGCGCCTCGTAGCTGTAGAAGCCGCGCCCCGACTTGCGGCCGAGCAGCCCGGCCGCGGTGAGCTGGCGCAGCACGGGCGCGGGGGCGTGCAGCCGGTCCTTGCTGGCCTCGTACATGGCGTCGAGGACGGTGGTCGCGGTGTCCACCCCGACCAGGTCGAGCAGTGCCAGCGGTCCCATCGGCAGGCCGCAGCCCAGCCGCATCGCCGCGTCGATGTCCTCCCTGGTGGCATAGCGCGCCTCGTACATGGCGGCGGCCTGGTTCAGATACCCGAACAGCAGCCCGTCCGCGATGAATCCGGGCCGGTCGCCGACCGCCACCGGCTCCTTGCCGAGGCTGCGCACCAGCGCGGTCACGGTCGCGGTCGTCTCCGGCGAGGTCAGCACGGTGGACACCACCTCGACCAGCTTCATGGCCTGTGCGGGCGCGAAGAAGTGCAGGCCGAGCACCCGGTCGGGACGGCCGGTCCCGGCCGCGAGACGGGTCACCGACAGCGCGTTGGTGCCGGTGGCCAGGATCGCGCCGGGCCTGACGATCCGGTCGAGCGCGGTGATCACGTCCCGCTTGGTGTCGTAGCGCTCGTCCACCACCTCGATCACCAGGTCGGCCGCCGCGGCGGCCCGCAGGTCGCGGAAGGTGCGGAAGCGGGCGAGCGTGTCGGCGCGCTCGCCCGGGGTGCCGCGACCGCGCTCCACCGCGCGGGCGGTGGAGCGCTCCAGCGCGGTGACCGCGCGGCGGGCGGCGGCGTCGTCGAGGTCGACGCCGATCACCTCGTGGCCCGCCCTGGCCATGACCTCGGCGATACCGGTGCCCATGGTGCCCAGGCCGATCACGGCGATGACGTACGGGGGGGTGACGGCGGCTTCGGGGGAGGGCGCCGCGGACGGTGCTGCGGCTGCGGAGGGACGGTCCATCGCGTGACTCCAGACGCTGAGGAGACCGGGCGCGTACGGGCGCGCGCGGCCGGAAAGGGTGAGGCGGAGTCGCGGGCCGGTCGCCGGGATGTGCGCGCCCGCGTGAACAACCGGCCGGCCCTGTCCCGGGGCCGCGCCGCGATGATGCCGAACCGACGTGGTGGTGCGAGTGCGCGGCGGCTGCGTCACCAGGCCGCCGTGCACGGTGCTTTCGAGGGTAACTGGCGGGTAACTTCCGCGCCACCCCCGCGCGCATGTGATCTGCGCCGCCGACAGATGAGCGCGAAGGGCGTCAGGGCGGGCGCCGATGCGGGTGCGGCGACCCGTGCGGGTGGTCTGCCGGCCGTACGCCCCCGTGGAGTACGGCCGGCAGAAAGGTGCGGCGGCGCGCGGCGCCGTCAGAGCAGGGTGAGCTGGGTGTCCCCCGGGTCCGCGGGCCGCTCGGGGCCGGCTTCCGGCGCTCGCGGGTCCGCCGCCGGGGTCTGCGCCTGCTCCTGTGCTCGCCGGAATCCGGGCCTGCGGGCCGGGCCGCAGCCGAACTCGGCGGCGAATTCGTGCACCTGGCGGGTGACCCGGCGCTGATACCACGTCGGCGCGTAGGACCCGCCCGCGTACATCGCCTCGTAGCGCCGTACGAGATGCGGGTGGTTGCGGGCCAGCCACGCCATGTACCACTCCCGGGCTCCGGGGCGCAGATGCAGCACCAGCGGGGTGACCGACCCGGCGCCGGCCGCCGCGATGGCGCGGACGGTGGCCCGCAACTGCTCGGGTGAGTCGCTGAGGAAGGGCAGCACGGGGGCCATCAGGACCGAGGACGGTATGCCGTTCTCACTGAGGGTGCGGCAGACCGCCAGGCGCGTCTGCGGGGAAGGCGTGCCCGGCTCCACGCTGCGCCACAGCTCGCCGTCGAGGAAGCCGACGGACAGTGCGATGGACACCTCGGTCACGCGCGCGGCCTGCCGCAGCAGTTCGAGATCGCGCAGGATCAGCGAGCCCTTGGTGAGGATCGAGAAAGGATTGGCGCGGTCCCGCAGTGCCGCCAGGATGCCGGGCATCAACTGATAGCGGCCCTCCGCCCGCTGATAACAATCGACGTTGGTGCCCATCGCGACATGCTCGCCCTGCCAGCGCGGCGCGGCCAGTTCGCGGCGCAGCACCTCCGCGGCATTGGTCTTCACCACGATCTGGCTGTCGAAGTCGTGTCCGGTGTCCAGGTCCAGATAGCTGTGCGTCTTGCGAGCGAAGCAGTAGACGCAGGCGTGACTGCACCCGCGGTAGGGGTTGACGGTCCACTCGAACGGCATCCGGGACGCGCCGGGCACCCGGTTCAGGATCGAGCGGGCCCGCACCTCGTGGAAGGTGATGCCGCGGAATTCGGGGGTGTCGAAGCGCCGGGTGACCGCGTCGGTGCCGAAGAGCGCGGCCGTGGCGTCGTCCCGGCCCAGCTGGTCCCAGCGCATCGCGCCCTCCTTCGGTCGTCCGGTGTGCCGTCTCCCTCCACAATAGAACACAGATTCGAAAAGCGGGTGTGGTTGGCTTGGGCGGCGCGTGAACAACGTGCACGGACACGGACCGAGGAGAATTCATGGCGCTCGTCGAGGCCACCACGGAGCGGATCGTCGCGGCGGAGCCGGAGCGGGTGTACGACGCCCTCGCCGACTACGCCGGCACCCGCGGCCGGGTGCTCCCTGAGCAGTTCAGCGAGTACGAGGTGCGCGCCGGCGGCACCGGCGCGGGCACCGTCGTGCACTGGAAGCTCCAGGCCACGAGCAAGCGCGTACGCGACTGCCTGCTCGACGTCACCGCCCCCGCGGCGGGGCAGCTGGTCGAGACCGACCGCAATTCCACGCTCGTGACCACCTGGACGGTCACCCCCTCGGGTGAGGGCGGCAGCAAGGTGGTCGCCGCCACCCACTGGCAGGGCGCGACCGGCGTCGGCGGCTTCTTCGAGCGCACCTTCGCCCCCAAGGGTCTCGGCCGTATCTACGACGCGATCCTCGCCGGGCTCGCCGCCGAGGTCGAAGGCGGTGCGCCGCAGGCATAGGGCCTGGCGCGCCGTCACCCGGTCGGTTTCATGGTTTTTCACTGATACGGGTGGTTTTGCCTACTTCCTGAGAATCGCCGCGCCGCTGCTTCGTTGTCGCCTCATGCGGGAGACGGTGGCGCAGCAGGTGCGACGAGGGGAGTGAAGGGTGGCTGGCAGCACGCTGACCGACCGGACGGCGGTACCGACCGGGGGCGGAGGCGGGTGCGGAGGCGGCGACAGCGGCCGGGGCGCGGGCATCGCCCCGGCCGGAGGCGTCGCACTCGCGCCCGCTTCCGCCGGCGGCACGCAAGCGCCAGCCACCGAAGCCGATCTGACGCCCCGCCGGATCCGGCTGATCTTCGTCGGCCTGATGCTGGCACTGCTGCTGGCCGCCCTCGACCAGATGATCGTGGCCACCGCGCTGCCGAAGATCGTCGGCGAGCTGCACGGCCTCGACCAGATGTCCTGGGTCGTCACCGCGTATCTGCTGGCCTCCACCATCGGCCTGCCCATCTACGGCAAGCTCGGCGACCTCTTCGGCCGCAAAGGCGTCTTCCAGTTCGCGATCCTGACCTTCGTCGCGGGCTCCGCGCTGGCCGCCTGGTCGCGCTCCATGGACGAGCTGATCGCCTTCCGCGCGGTCCAGGGCATCGGCGGCGGCGGGCTGATGATCGGCGTGCAGGCGATCATGGCCGACATCGTCCCGCCCCGCGAACGCGGCCGGTACATGGGCCTGATCGGCGCCGCCTACGGCCTCGCCTCGGTCGCGGGGCCGCTGCTCGGCGGCTTCTTCACCGACCACGCCTCCTGGCGCTGGTGCTTCGCGATCAACATCCCCTTCGGCCTGGTCACCCTGCTCGTGATCACCCTGGTCCTGAAGCTCCCCAAACCCACCGCCCGCCCCCGGCTCGACATCCTCGGCGCCCTGCTGCTCGCCGCCGGCTCCACCTGCCTGGTGCTGGTCACCACCTGGGGCGGCTCCAAGTACGGCTGGCAGTCCCGGGAGATCCTCGGCCTGGGCGCGGCGGCGATCGGCTGCGCCCTGCTCTTCGCGCTCGTGGAGCGCTTCGCCGCGGAACCGGTCATCCCGCTGCGGCTGTTCCGCGACGGCGTCTTCAACGTCACCGCGCTGATCGGCTGCGTCGTCGGTATCGCCCTGTTCGGCGCGGCCAGTTACCTGCCGACCTTCCTCCAGATGGTCGACGGGGCCAGCGCCACGGGCTCGGGGCTGCTGATGCTGCCGATGATGCTCGGCGTCGTGGCGGCGTCCATCGCCGGCGGCCAGCTGATCAGCCGCACCGGACGGTACAAGATCTTCCCGATCGTCGGCTGCGCCCTGTCCGCGGTCGGGATGTGGCTGCTGTCGCTGCTGGACGCCGACACCCCGCAGCTCACCTACAGCGTCTACATGGCCGTGCTCGGCCTCGGTATCGGCCTGGCGCTGCCGGTCCTGGTGCTCGCCGTGCAGAATTCGGTGCGGCCCGCCGACATCGGGGCCGCTACCAGCGCCAACAACTACTTCCGGCAGATCGGCGGGTCGGTCGGCGCGGCTGTCTTCGGCACGCTGTTCGCCGACCGGCTCGGCAAGCGGCTGGCCGTCGAACTGCCGCACGGCGCCCATCTGCCCGACCCGCAGTCGGTCACCCCGCAACTTGTCCGCACTCTGCCCGCGGCGGTGCGCGACGGATATGTGCAGGCGTACGCCGACGCCATGCCGCGGATCTTCCTCTACCTGGTGCCGGTGCTCGTCCTCGGCCTCCTCTTCGCCTTCCTGCTCAAGGAGAAACCCTTGGTCACCCAGCACGGCCCCGGTGCCGCAGCCACGACCGCGTACGACGCCCCCACGGCCGACCACTTCGACGGCGGCGCGCCCGACGCGTCACTGCCCGGTGCCCGGCGGATGTCCTCCCACAAGCACGGCGGCGTCCCGGTCTGCGGCACCGTCCACCACTCCGACGGCAGCAGTGTCGGGCGGGCCGCGCTCACCCTGATCGACATCACAGGGCGGCAGATCGGCCGCGGCGCCACCACGGAGGACGGCCGTTACGCGCTGAGCACTCCGGGCGCCGGCAGCTACGTCCTGATCGCCGCGGCCGGCGGCCACCAGCCGCAGGCCGTCAGCGTCACCGTCGGCGACCACCCCGTCGACCTCGACGTGGTCCTCGGCGGTGCGGGCCGGCTGGCCGGAGCGGTACGCACCGCCGACGGCACGCCGGTACGGGACGCCATCGTGACCCTCACCGATGTGCGCGGCGACGTCGTGGCCACCGCCCGCAGCGGCCGCGAGGGCTCCTACGTCCTGGCGGAACTGGTCGCCGGCGAATACACCCTGGCCGCCAGCGCCCCCGCCTACCGCCCGGCCGCCCTCCCGGTCACCGTGCAGGCCTCCCGGGAGACCCGCCAGGACGTCGAACTCGCCGGCGGCGCGGTCCTGCGCGGCACCGTCCGCGCGCCCGGCGGCCGCCTGGTGGAGGACGCGAGGGTCACCCTCCTGGACGCCGCGGGCAATGTCGTCGACTCGGTCACCACCGGCTCCGACGGCCACTTCCGCTTTGTCGACCTCGCGGCCGGTGAGTACACCGTCATCGCGGCGGGGTACCCGCCGGTGGCTACCGTTCTGCAGGTCGCGGGTGGTGGCCGCACTGAACGCGACCTCCAACTCGGCCACGCCGACTAGCCCCTCCCCGGGGGGTGCCCCGCCCGACCCGCATCTTCCGCCGGGGGCGCCCTCCGGACCCGGGCCCCGCCTCGGGGGGTGCGCACCCAGGGGCGGGCCCTGCCCCTGTCTCTTATAAACATATAACACCCCACCAGACTTAGGTGTGAATCTGGGTTTGCGG
>NZ_JAJSYW010000088.1:0-26626 GCF_036815005.1 Streptomyces sp. IBSBF 2435
GCGTATCCGGCACCGGCGCCCACCGGCCCTCCGGCGCCGCTGCCGCCCCCGCCGGGCACGGGGTACGGCGCCCCCGCGCCGGCGGGCGGCGCCCCGCGCCTGGTCAAGGGCGAGGAGAACCTGCCCGTCGACATGCGCAAGCGGCTGTCGCTGCGCAAGGAGCAGGTCGCGGTGAGCCTGCGCAAGCACGGCGCCGAGGGCGCCACCGCGCGGATCGTGCTGGTGCTGGACGCGTCCGGCTCTATGGCGAAGCTGTACGCGGGCGGTGTGGTCGCCGGTGTGGTGGAGCGGATGGCCGCGGTCGCCGCGCAGTTGGCCGCCGACGGCACGATGCAGGCCTGGACGTTCGCCAGCAACCCGGCCCGGCTGCCGCCGCTGGGTCTGGGCGACCTGCCCGGCTGGATCGCGCTGCACGTACGGATCGGCGAACTCTCGCTGTTCGGCCGGCGCAGAAAGCACCCGCGCGGACTCCAGCCGGGCCAGGTCGACATGGCCGCAGTGGGCATCCAGAACGAGGAGCAGAAGGTCATCGCGCAGGTCCGCGACTTCGTCCGGGCCGCGCCGTCGCAGGACCCGACCTTCGTGCTGTTCTTCTCCGACGGCGGTGTGCACCGCAACGCGGAGATCGAGCAGCAGCTGCGGGCGGCGGTCGAGGAGCCGGTCTTCTGGCAGTTCGTGGGCCTGGGCCGGTCGAACTACGGCATCCTCGAGCGCTTCGACACGATGGGCGGGCGGCGGGTGGACAACGTCGGCTTCTTCGCCGTGGACGACATCGCCACGCTGTCGGACGCGGAGCTGTACGACCGGATCCTCACCGAGTTCCCGTCCTGGCTCAAGTCCGCGAGGGCGGCGGGCATCCTGCGCTGACCCGGATATCGGCGGGCCGCGCGCGGCGGTACGGCCGGGGGATGGTGTCTCCGCCGTACCGCCGCTGCTGCCCCGGGGCGCGCCGGGTCAGGAGGAGAAGATGTGCACCCCGGACGCCTGGCCCGCGGGCCAGCCGCTGTTGGCGGTGAAGACCAGCCGGACGTAGCGGACGGACGCCGCGCTCGGCAGGGTGAGCGTCGCGGTGTTGCCGCTCGCCGGGTTGAAGGTGTAGGCAGCGCCGGACAGCAGCGAGGTGAAGCTGTTGCCGTCGGTGCTGCCCTGGACCGCGATGGTCTGGCTGCGGGTGGTCCACGCGGTGGCCGGCGGCAGGTCGACCACGATCCGCTTGACCGTGGTGGTGCTGCCGAGGTCCACCTGGATCCACTGCGGGAAGGCGTTGTTGATGCTCTCCCAGTACGTGTTCTGGTCGCCGTCGACGACGTTGCCCGAGCCGTAGCTCTGGGTGTGGCCGCTCTCCGAGGTCGGCTTGTGCAGGGCCAGGTCGGTGGTGCCCGAACTGGCGCTGGTGGTGACGCTGACCTGGTTGGAGGGCTGCGAGGCGTTGCCGGCCGCGTCGACCGCCACCACGTCGAAGGTGTAGGCGGTGGACGGCGTCAGGCCGGTGACGGTGAAGGCGGTGTTGCCGGTGCTGCCGACCTGCGTGCTGCTGCCGCCGCTGACCCGGAGCACCCGGTAGGCCAGGACGCCTACGTTGTCGGTGGCCGCGTTCCAGGCGAGGGCGACAGTGGTGTCGGTGTGGGCGGTGGAGTGCAGCGCGCCGGGGACGCTCGGCGCGGTGGTGTCGCCGCCGCTTCCGACCAGCGGCTGGGTGGGGCGGGTGGCGGTGAGCGCGAGCTGCCCCTTGAGCATCCGGCCGCCGTCGCCGGTCAGCCGCAGGTAGTAGTCCGACGAGCAGGCCGTACCGTCCTCGTCCAGCGCCAGGAAGCCGGAGTTGGTGGGCACCCACGCCTGGGACTCGGCGGTCTTGGCGATCTGGTTGCCCTCGTTGTACTCGTCGAACATCGAGATGTAGACGCCCTGCACCCCGGCGCGGACCATGTTGTAGAACTGCCGCCACATGAAGTCGCCGTGTGCGCGCTGCCGCAGGGTGACCGCGCCGGGCAGGACGCACGGCTGGTAGTCGATGCCGTGGGCCGCGCACTCCGCCAGGTCGGGCACGGTGGCCACGTTGTAGAAGTTGTCGGCGTCCGCGACGTTCCCGATCCGGCCGACCATCCACGGCGAGATCATGTTGAAGGCGTGGTAGACGTCGGAGAACCCGGCGCGCGAGTCCCGGTCGCCGGTGCGCCACCAGGTCGGCACCCCGCCGATGACGTAACAGCCCTGCGACTTGAACCAGTTGACGACGTCCAGGCAGGGCGCGGGGGCGAAGGGGCGCTTGTCGTCGCTGAAGCCGAATCCCCAGATGCACACCACCGGCTTGCCGTTCTGGGTGGCGTACGCCGACGAGGCGGTGTGCGCCTTCATCTTGCTGGTCCAGTCGGTCTTGATCTCCGACTGCATGTTCGTCCAGTCGGTGACGTCGTACATGATGTAGAACTTCCGGCTGTGCGCCTCGGCCGCGCTGCGCACCTTCGCCGCCATCGCGTCCCGGGTCGGCCCCTCGCCGCCGACGGGGTTGAAGCGCTGGAGGGCGGCGGTGTCGATGTTGTTCTGCTGCATCCACAGGAAGTGGGTGTCGACGGTCTGCTGGTCGTACGACGAGAACAGCGCGGCCGGCTGCCCGTTGCCGAGCGCCGCGTACGCGGTCGGGTACGTCCTGGTGTACTCGCGTACGTCGGGCCAGGCCACGATGCCGGTGTTGGACGGCGACGGCGGCTGGCTGGAGTTGGCGCTCCAGTGCCACCACGCATTGATGGGCGCACCATCACCAATGCACGCGAACCACCCCTGATACCCCACAGTGACCTTGCCCACAACGTCCCCCGGCGGGCTTGCGGCAGCGGCGCCGCCGGCCAGCGCGGTCTGCGTGGCCCCCACCGTTCCGGCTGCGGTCACCGCAATGGCGGCCTGTAGTAGCGCCCGGCGTGTGACACCCATCTGGACTCCTCCGATCGGCTGTCAACTCCCGCCGTCACGCGGCCGATCGGTCTACGGCAGCGGACCGGAAGTCTGGTGCGGGGATCGTAACGACGCGGTTACGTCTCCGCAATAGATCGCGCATCAGGCGAAATATTTGACAGAAGTCACGCAAGAAGCGCTCAGTGCTCCTTGACAGCCTGGCCTGCGGAAAACACGTCACTCAGCCAACTTGGTATGAAAATCTTAGGAGAATGAAATATTCCGCTCATACGGTCTGGTGCATGACGCATGCATCAGGACCAGCGGGCGGGGAGCACGGCAGCACGCGCTCCCGTTCCCATCGGCGGCGGCGAAGACCGCCGTGGTGGCGTCGCCCGGCGGTCGTGTCGGCGGCCGTCCTGGCCGTCATCGGGCTGATCACCCTGGCGTTCGTCGCCAGGTCGCCCTCGGCCAAGGGGCATGCGGACTCCGCGGGCACCAGCGACGCGAAAGCCCAGGACGCGGCGGGCAGCTCTCCCCCGGCGAGCACCACCGCGGCCACCGCCGCGCCGCCGTCCCCCAGTCCTTCCACCACGCCGGTGAAGAAGCCGGAGACGTCGTCGGCCGACGCCAAGGTCCGGCTCGCCACGGCGGTCAAAACGCTGTCGGCGGGCAGCAGGGGACGGCTGTCGGTCGCGGTGACCGACCTGGACGACGCGGACACCGGCGCGTCGTACGCGGACGGCTCGACCCCGTACGACACCGCGAGCATCGTCAAGGTCGACATCCTGGCCACGCTGCTGCTCCGGCACCAGCACGCCGGGACCAAGATGACCTCGGCCGAGAAGTCGCAGGCCGCCGTGATGATCCAGCAGAGCGACAACACCGCGGCGACCGCCCTGTGGAACGCCATAGGGCGCAGGGCCGGGCTCGACGCGGCCAACAGCACGCTGGGGCTGCACCACACGTCGGGCGGCTCGGCCGACCTGTGGGGGCTCACCCAGACCACCCCGGCCGACCAGCTCGCGCTGCTGCGGGCGGTGTTCGGCGACGACTCGCCGCTGTCCTCGGCGTCCCGCTCCTACATCACCGGCCTCATGCACACGGTCACCAAGGGCCAGCAGTGGGGCGTGTCGGCGGCCGACGAGGACAGCAGCGGCTTCGCGCTGAAGAACGGCTGGCTCCAGCGCACCGCCACCGGCCTGTGGGACATCAACAGCATCGGCGAGGTCGACTACAAGGGCCGTACGCTGCTGGTCTGCGTACTCTCCTCGGGCAACAAGTCCGAGCAGTCGGGTATCGACAAGGTGGAGGACGCGGCCGCGGCCGCCGTGAAGGCCCTCTACCCGTGATCCCCGGCGGCCCGGTCCGCCCCGCCGGCCCGTACGCTCCGTGACGCCGGACGGGGCGCGGGCCGGGGGGTAACGGCCGGGTCAGGGGGCGACGTCGATCAGGACCTTGCCGATCGCGGACTGCTGGACGGCGTCGTGGGCGTCGCCGGTGCGGGCCAGCGGGAAGCGGTGCAGCGGGAGGCCCGCGGCCTCGCCGACCCCGATGGCGCCGTCCGCCACGGCCGCCGCGACCGCGGCGACCGCGTGGTCCTTCGCAACCGCCGGGACCGTATAGACCAGCACGCCCTGCCAGCGCACGTTGACGAGCATCGAGGGCCGCGCGGGCACCTGGACCGTGTCCGAGTCCTCCGCGTAGAAGGCCACCACCGCGTCCGGGGCCACCACCGCCGCGTCCAGGGCGGCGTTGGCAGCCGGGGCGACCTCCACCACGATGTTCACCCCGTCCGGGGCGATCCGGCGGATCTCGGCGGCGGCGTCCTGCGCGCGGTAGTCGACCACGTGCCGGGCTCCCGCGGCCTTCGCCAGTTCGCCCTTCTCCGGTCCGCTGACCGTGGTGATCACGGTCGCGCCCGCCCAGCGGGCCAGCTGGATCGCCGCGTTGCCGACCGCGCCCGCGCCGCCCGCGACCAGTACCGTACGGCCGGCCAGCGCGCCCGGCGCGAGGCGCTCGGGGCCGCCGTCCGCGACGGTCAGCGTGCGGTGCGCGGTCAGCGCCGGGATGCCCAGGCTCGCGCCGAGGTCGAACGACGCGTGCTCGGGCAGCGGCACCGCCTGCCTCGCCGGCAGCGTGACGTACTCCTGCGCGGTGCCGTCGGCGCGGCCCCACGCGGCCTCCCACAGCCACACCCGCTCGCCGATCCTGGCGTCGGGGACGCCGGGGCCGACCGCGTCGATCACGCCGGAACCGTCCTGGTTCGGTACCTGGTCGCTCTGCGGGGTGCTGTACTGGCGGGATTTCCAGTCGGTCGGGTTCACGCCCGACACCCTGACGGCGACGCGCACTTCGCCCTCACCGGGGGTGGGGACCGCGCGGTCGGTCAGCGCCATGACGTCGGCGGGGCCGTTGGTCTTGTAAGTGATCGCCTTCATGAGCGCTACAAGTTGCCGCCGGGCGGCTTTCTTCCCGCGCGGGGGTACTCCTTTCGTGGACCGGTGCGCCGGGGCGCCCACGGGGGTGCCACTTGCCGTGGCGGTGTTTCCCTCCCCGGGCCGTGGTCCTCCGCGCCTCTGGGGGCGGAGCCACTTGCCGTGGCGGGGCTTCCTTCCCCCGCGTCGTGGCTGCGCGCGCGGTTCCCCGCGCCTCTGAGCGGGCGGGCCGCCACGCGCGGGGTCAGGGGAGCAGGGATTCCGCCGTGGCGAGGATTTCGGTGACGCGGAGGCCGAAGCGGGCGTCGCACGGGTGGGGGCCGTCGGAGACCAGGGCGTCGATAGCCCGGGCGAAAGCGGCGGTGGCCGGTCCTGCAAGATCGTCGGGGTAGGTCGCGACGCCCTGGGCGCCGCGGAATTCGACGGCCACTCCCGCGCCGGCCGGCGGAGCGGTGAGCGTGAGTGCGGACGTGCTCGACGCGCCGCTGTCGTGGCGCAGCGTGAGGTGGACGGTGTCGCCCGGGCCGCGGGCGGCGGCGATGGCGGTGACGTCGCCGAGCACCGGCAGCAGGACGGACAGGGCGTGCGGGCCGACGTCCCACAGGCCGCCCTTCTCGCGCCGCCAGGGCGAGTCGGTGAAGGGGCTGTCGTCGCCCCCGAACACGGCGCCGTACCAGTCGGCGCGGCCGGTGTACCAGCCGCCGGCCGCGGCCTGCCGGCCGATCCACTCGGCGCCGGCCGCGTCGAAGCGCAGCGTGAAGAAGACCACCGAGCGCACCCCGGCCGCTTCGACCGCCGCGACCACCTCGCGGGCGTGCTCCACCGTGGCGGCCAGCGGCTTGTCGAGCAGCAGGTGCCGCCCGGCGCGGGCCGCACGGGCTGCCAGCGGCGCCTGGAGGGCGGGCGGCAGGGCGATGGCCACCGCGTCGACGTCGGCGATCAGCGCGTCGGGGTCCGGGTAGGCGCGGGTCCCGAAGAGGTCGGCGACCTCGGCGGCGGCCTCCGGCCTGCGGCCCCACACCCCGGTGAACTCGACGTCGGGATGCGCGGCCAGCGCGGGTCCGTGCGCGAGCCGCGCCCACGGTCCGGTGCCGAGCAGTCCGACCCGCAGCGCGCTCATGACGCGGTCCGCGCGTCGACGTGGCCCACGTACGCGTCGCGGTCCAGGTCGCGCAGGTCGACCGAGAACTGCACCTCGTACTGCGGGGTGGGCGCGGTGTGCTGCCGCAGGGCGGCGAGCACCGCCCCGGTGAGCGCGCGCCTGGTCTCCGCGCTGCGTCCCGACAGCAGCGACATCTCGGCGTGGATCATCGCGTGGTACGGCGAACCGTCGGCGATCCAGAGGTCGTCATGGCGTACGAAACGGGTCTTGCAGCCGCCGGCGATCGTCACCAGGGCTTCGTGCAAGTCCTTGCCGAAAGCGGGCCGGTCGAACGCTTCGGCAAGCGTTCCGGAGTATTCCACGGTGGTATGCGGCATGGTCCGGACCCTATCCCGGCAGGTCCGGGAGGGGGCAGGCGTCCCACGTGGGACCGTGGGGCGGCTGCGACCGGCGGTTACGTCCCGTTAACACAGGGGCAACGCTTGGGAAAACCCTCCTTGCGACGCTGCCTTCGGCCCGATCAGCGCAGCTCGGCCGCACCCGCGAACACGTTCGTTAAGGATGGCGTCACCGTGACCTACAAGGCTGAGTACATCTGGATAGACGGCACCACGCCGACCGCGAAGCTCCGTTCGAAGACGCGGATCCTGGCCGACGGCGCGGAGCTTCCGATCTGGGGTTTCGACGGATCGAGCACCAACCAGGCCGAGGGCCACGCCTCGGACCGGGTACTCAAGCCGGTCGCGTCGTTCCCGGACCCGATCCGCGGTGGTGACGACGTCCTGGTCATGTGCGAGGTCTTCAACATCGACGGCACCCCGCACGAGTCCAACACCCGTGCCCCGCTGCGCGAGGTCGCCGAGAAGTTCGCCGACCAGGAGTCGCTGTTCGGCATCGAGCAGGAGTACACCTTCTTCCAGGGCTCGCGCCCGCTGGGCTTCCCGGAAAACGGCTTCCCCGCCCCGCAGGGCGGTTACTACTGCGGTGTCGGCGCCGACGAGATCTTCGGCCGCCCGGTCGTCGAGAAGCACCTGGAGAACTGCCTGGCGGCCGGTATCGGCATCTCCGGCATCAACGCCGAAGTCATGCCCGGCCAGTGGGAGTTCCAGGTCGGCCCGCTCAGCCCGCTGGAGGTCTCGGACCACCTGTGGGTGGCGCGCTGGCTGCTCTACCGCACCGCCGAGGACTTCGGTGTCTCCGCGACCCTGGACCCCAAGCCCGCCAAGGGCGACTGGAACGGCGCGGGCGCGCACACGAACTTCTCCACCAAGGCGATGCGCGAGAACTACGCGGCGATCATCGAGGCCGCCGAGTCGCTGGGCCGCGACGACAAGCCGCTGGAGCACATCAAGCACTACGGCGCCGGCGTCGAGGGCCGCCTCACCGGCGCGCACGAGACCGCCCCGTGGAACGAGTACAGCTACGGCGTCTCCAACCGCGGCGCGTCGGTGCGTATCCCGTGGCAGGTCGAGGTGGACCAGAAGGGCTACATCGAGGACCGGCGCCCGAACGCCAACGTCGACCCCTACGTCGTCACGCGGCTGATCGTGGACACCTGCGGCGCCGCGCTGGAGAAGGCCGGCCTGGTCTGATCCGCAGGGCCCGCGCCCACGCGCCAACCGCCTCCCCGCGGTCGTGAAGTGCGCCCGTCACCGCGACGGGCGCACTTTCTTGCGCTGGGCACTGTCAGTGACCATCACCGGCGCCACTCGTTTGACGCAGAGTGAAGAGCCGACCGTCACATGCCCCGTCCCCGTCCGCGAAGAAGTCCGCACGGCACGTCCCGATGGCAGAGGCCGAGGCGGCACTGATCGAGCATTACCCCCGGCTGGTGCGGCTGGCGTACCTGGCGCTGCCCGCCACGACCGGCCGGCACCGCCGTGTACTCATCGCGCACGGGGTCGCCCAGCGCTCACTGCGTGTCGTCCTGACCTCGCAGGGCGGCGAGGGGCCGTACGCGCAGTTGCGCCGCGAGGTGCTGCGCCAGGCGCTGGCCCAGGGGCGGCAGTCGGGGCGGGTACGCAGCGCGCTGACCGTCGCGGGGCTGCCGCAGGTGGTGGGTGTACGGCTGCACCCGCAGGCCGGCGGCAGCGCGGAACTCGCCCTGGACCGGGCGCTCGCCACGCTGCCGGGGGCGGCACGGGCCGCGTACGCGCTGCTGGGCGTCGAAGGGCTGGACGAGCAGGCGGCCCGGGACGTGCTGGCGGCCGCGGGCGCCACCGACCCGCGCGGCGCGGTACGGGCGGCGGTGGACATCGAGAGCGACCACCACCTGCTGGCGGCGGGCGAGTTCGACCCCTGCATGGTGCATGTGCGGCCCACCGACCTGCTGCGGCGGCGGCAGCGCGCCAAGGCCGGGCTCGCCGGGCTCGCGGCGGTCGCGGTCGGCGCGGTGCTGCTGGTCGTGTCGACGTCCGGCGGTTCGCCCGAGCCGTACGGCGCCGCCGGGTCGCCGGACGCCGCGGCGGCCGTGGCGAAGGCCCTCGACCCGGACGCGCTCGTCCAGGCCAGGCCGCAGGCGTGGACCACCACCGCCCGGCTCGACTTCACCGCCTGGCCCGCGCGCGGCAACCGGGCCACCGACCGCACGCTGCTCACCCGCGCCCTCGCGGTGTGGGCCAACCCGGCGGCGTCCGTCCAGGTCAACGCGACCCCCGGCACCCCGCGGACGGCGCCGGTCCAGCCGCCGCAGCTCCTCTACGCCGGGGACGTCGACAGTGCCACGGTGGTGATCTTCTACGACGGGCTGCGGCTGGTCCGGTACGCCCAGGCCCGCGGCGGGGGCGGCGGCGTGGCGGCCCTGGACTTCGCACAGGTCGCCGACGCCGACCTCACGACGGCCGCGGCGGTCGTCATCGACCGGGTCGACGGCAACACCCGCTTCCTTACGGCCCCTTGGATCGCCGGGGCCGAGACCCGCGACCTGCTGCGCCCCGAACAGCCGGGCGCGGCGCTGCGCGTGGCCGCCGACGGCACCACGGACCCGGTGCGCATGCCGGGAGCCGGGAGCGCGGCCGGCACGTGCGGTACGGACTGGCCGGTGCTGCAACTGCGGACCTCCACACGGATCGTGGAGAAGCGCTCCCTCCTGCTCACCGACCTCGGCGACATCAGCCCGGTGCATCTGACCTTCACCCCGCCGCCCGTCCCCGGTGTCGACGCCCGCGCCCCGCGCGAGGCCACCGGGGCGCAGGCGCTGGTCAGTTGGGCGCACAGCGCGTGCCGGCTCGGCGAGCTGCGCGGCCAGGGTGTGCGGTCGGTCAACGACTGGGAGTTCGCCCATACGGTGCTCCCCGAGAGCGCCGGGTCCGCCGCGTGGACCTGCGACCGGGCCGACACGTGGCGCGGGCCGGGCCGCGCGACGGTCCAGTTCGTGCCGCCGGGCGTCGCGGCCGGGGCGCCGGGCACGCCGGCCGGCCAGCAGGTCGACGGGAGCGCGTGCAGCCGCTTCGGGCAGCAGGTCATGGCCGGGGTGATGTGGCAGTCCCCCGCCGGGAACTGGTATCTGCTGGCGGCGGGCAGCCGCGACGTGGTGTCGATCTCAGCGAGCGGCTTCACAGCCGGTGCGTCGGGACGGTTCCTCGCGGTGCCCGCGCCTCGCGGGACCCGGGCGACGCTGAGCGCCCGGCTGCGCTCGGGCGCCACCCTCCACCCGCTGAGCGGCGACTGATCCCGCCGGGTGGCTGCGATGCCCTGTGGTGTTCGCAGTGCCGCTTTCACCGCGGCCGGGCGCGCAGTCCCCCGCGCCCACGGTGGCTCGCCCTCTGCGCAAGAGGACGAGCCCCACAGGGGCGCGGGAACTGCGCGGCCGACCCGCCACCGGGGCAGGGCCCCGGGGCCGCCGGGAGGGGCAGCCCCCCGGGGACCCCCGGATCAGGCGGTGAAAACCGCCACCGTGCGGGCCGGGACGGTGAACGTACCGCTCGCGGCAGCGTAGGCCGCCGACTTGACGACCGGGTCCGCCCCCGCGGCCTGGAGCGGGTGCAGCGCGTACGGCGTACCCGCAAGCGCGCTCACCCGCTGCGTCTGCGTGCCAGGCGTCGCGTTGAAGACGACGACCAGCTCACCCAGCGTCATCGTGATGACGCCCGGCGTCTCCGCCGCCCCGGACAGGGGGAAGCCCACCTCCCGCTGCACCTGGCCGGAGGTTGCCAGGTGGAAGGCCGGCTCGGCGGTGCGGATCCGCAGCAGGTCCTGGTACGCGGCGGACGCGCCGGTGATCTCGGCGCACCCGGGCGCCGCGTCCGGGTCGGTCAACAGCGGTGTGGCGTAGGGCCACTTGTCTCGGTTGTCGGCCGCCGGCGGCAACCCGCGGCCGATCCCGTTGCCCTGCGCGCACGACCAGTGGATCGCGTTGAACCAGTCGCCGGAGTCGAAGGAGTTCCGGTCGAGCGACTTGGACCGCAGCAGGTCGGAACCTGCCTGGGCGAGCGCGGGTCCCTGGGAGAGCGCCGCCGTGGCCTCCGCGATGACCTGCATACGCGCCCGGTCCGCGGCCGAGGTGCCGGCCGGGAGCTTGTAGGTGAGCGCGTCGTACAGCGATTCATTGTCGTGCGCGTCGGCGTACGCGAGGGCGTCGCCGGGCGCGTCGGCGTATCCGGCGGGGGCCCCGTTGTAGTCGATCTCGGCGCCGGTGACCTGCTTGCCGGCCGAGTCGGTGAAGCTGAACTGCCGCAGGTTTCCGGTGAGTCCGACCTTGATGAGGTCCTGGTAGTGCAGCAGCCTGGCCTTCTGCTCGGCAGGGGTGCCGTTGGCCGTCGAGGAGTTGGGGTCGGTGTAGAGGCCGGAGGCGAAGCCCTGGACGCCGGGGTCGGCGTCGAAGGGGCTGCCGCCGCGTACCGCGTCGCGTGCCCGGTCGGAGAAGGTGGCGATGCCGGTGCCCGCCATGTTGGCCTGGGTGGCCTGTTCGAAGCGCGCGTTGTCGGCGACCTCGCCGAAGTTCCAGCCCTCGCCGTAGAGGATGATCTTCCTGCCGTCGACGCCGTCCTTCTGGACGGTGAGCGCGTCGAGGGCCTTGCGGACGGCGAGCATGTTGGCCTTGGGGTGGTGGCCCATGAGGTCGAAGCGGAAGCCGTCGACCTTGTACTCCTTGGCCCAGGTGACGATCGAGTCCACGACCAGCTTGCCCATCATGGCGTTCTCGGGCGCGGTGCCCGCGCAGCAGGTGGAGGTGGCGACCGAGCCGTCCGGCATGAGCCGCTGGTAGTAGCCGGGCACGATCCTGTCGAGCACGGAGGTGTCGGCCTGCCCGGCGGCGGAGGTGTGGTTGTAGACCATGTCCATCACCACCCGCAACCCGCTGCTGTTGAGCCCCTGCACCATCTGCCGGAATTCCGTCGTGCGCCCGGCGCCGTCCGGGTCCTTGGCGTAGGAGCCCTCGGGCACGGTGAAGTGGTAGGGGTCGTAGCCCCAGTTGTAGGCGTCAGTGGCCTGCTGGGCGGTGACGCAGGCCTGTTGCCTGTCGCTGGCCGGACCGTAGGAGGCCAGTTCGCAGGCGGGTGAGGTGCGGTCGGCGGTCCGCTCGGGCACGGTCGCGAAGTCGAACGCGGGCAGCAGGTGCACGTAGTTGACGCCGGCCCGTGCGAGGTCGCGCAGATGGGTCATGCCGGCCGAGGAGGTGTCGGTGAAGGCGGCGTAGGTGCCGCGGTCGGCGGCCGGGACGGTGGTGTCGGCGACGGAGAAGTCCCGGATGTGCAGCTCCTGGATCTCGGCGCGGCTCATCGGCACGGCGGCCGGCTTGCGTTCCTGCGCCCAGCCCTTGGGGGCGAGCTTCGGGTCGTCCAGGTTCACCAGCAGGCTCTGCTTCGAGTCGGCGGTGAGTGCCGCCGAGTAGGGGTCGGTGACCTTGTTGACGACGAGGCTCTGCACGCTGGGCGCCCAGACGGTCACGTCGTAGAGGTAGGGCTTCCCGGTCCACGCGGGGATGCCGGTGACCGACCAGACGCCGCTCGCGGCGTTCTCCTCCATGGGGACGCGGTGGCCGCCGATCTCCACCGAGACGCTGTGCGCGGTCGGCGCCCACACCGACAGGCTGGGCCTGCCGTGACTGAACACCGGTCCGAGGGCGGCTCGTTGGGCGCTGCCCGCGTACAGGTCGTCCAGGACGCCCTGGGTCTGCACACCGGTCGCGGCCAGCAGGGCGCCGTTCGCGGCCCGTTGGGTGGCGATGAGCTGTCCCCGCAGGGCCTCGCGGACCCGGCCGCGGTCGCGCGGGTCGACGGTGAAGGCCGTGTATCCCTTCAGCTGGGGGAATTTCGCGAGCTGCGCGGCGGTCAGCCCTCCGGCGGCCTTCCGCAGCCGCAGCCAGCGGCCCTCGCTCGACAGGGCGCCGTCCTTGACGGTGATGCCGCCGCCGGGGGCGTAGACGAGCTGCTGGGACAGCGAGGGGGCGCCGGTCTGCCAGGCGACGGTGTCGCGGTCGATCCACTGCGCCTGCGCCTTGCCCAGGTCCAGGTCGGCGCCGCTGCCCTGCGGCTGCGGCAGCAGGTAGGCGGGGGTGGCGTCCAGCAGCCACACCTCGTGGCCCGTGCCGGTGAGGTCGAGTGACTGGTCGCTGGGCAGGTCCTTGGTGTCGCCGTTGTGCAGGATGTAGCTGAGCGAGGTGGCGCCGGCCGCGAGCGGGACCTCGTAGACGGCCCCGTAGGAGTCGGTACGGGCCGGCTGGAGGGGCGTGGTCCAGTCGGTGGGGCTGGCGGCGCCGTTCCAGACGTGCAGGCCCCAGCCGGTGTAGTTGCCGTCGGAGCGGTGGTAGTGCAGGACGGCCTTCGTGGTGTCCTGCGGCGGGTAGGCGCCGGCCGGGGCGGTGGCGGCCACGTCCGGGCTGCCCTGCTTGATCCAGACCTCGCCCGAGGCGCTCAGGTCGATGGTGCGGTCGCCGTCGGTGTCCTTGACGCCGTCCTTGTTCACCACGATGAAGCCGACGCTGGACGCGCCGGGCCTGAGCTTCACATAGGCGAAGGCGCCGTAGGCGTCGCGGCCGGTGAAGGGGTGTCCGGCCGGCCAGGTGGTGGCTTCGCCGTCGGCGAGGTCGCCCCAGGCGTAGAGGCCCCAGTCGGCGTAGTCGGACCCGGTCCGCTGGTAGTGGACGACCGCGTAGTCGTGGCTGACCGCGGTCGGGGGCGCGGTGACGGGCGGCGTGCCGGTCACGGTGGCGGCGGTCGCCGCGCCGGTGCGTCCGGCGGCGTCGACCACGACGGCCTTGTAGCGCACGGGTGTTCCGGCCGCCCCGGTGAGCGTCTGGGTGACCTTGTAGGGGGCGTGGTCGGCGGAGCCGAGCACCTTCCAGGGCGCGTTGCCGGCCTGGGCGGCGAAGACGACCCGGTTCAGGCTGCCGCCGGTGACGTCGGCGGACAGCTCGACGGTGCCGGTCGCGCCGGACGCGGGCGGGGTCAGGGTGAGGTGCGGTGCCGCGGCGGGCGCGGGCAGCGGCTTGGCCGCGTGCAGGACGACGGCCTGGAGCGGCGGCACGGTGACGGTGAGCGTGCCGTCGGCGGCGGTGGCGGTGGTGCCGGTGGAGCCGTGGATCGCCTGGTAGGCGGCGCCCGCGGTGTTGCCGGACGGCACGGTCACGGTCCGGGCGGTGGTGGCGTTGTTGACGGCGACGAGGTAGTCGTCGCGGGTCGCGGCGTCGGTGCGGGAGTAGGCGTAGACGCCGGGGCCGCTGCCGGGGGCCGCGTACCGCTCGGTCTGTACGCCGTCCCGCAGCGCCGGGTGGTCCTTGGTGAGCTGCGACAGCGTGGCGATCGCCCGGTAGAGGGGGTGCTGCGGGTCGTAGGCGTCGGACGCGGCGGTGCGGGCGGTGCCGATCTCGTCGTCGTCGAGGTAGTCGGCTACCTGGGAGGCGAACATCGTCTGCCGGGCGTTCTTGTCGCCGCCGGCGGCGCCGGTGAAGCCCTGCTCGTCGCCGTAGTAGACCACCGGATTGCCGCGGCCGAGGAACATCACCGCGTTGGCCAGCTCGTCGCGCTTGAGCAGTTCCGCGTCGCTCGCGCCCGGGTTGTCCTGGGCGAGGAAGCTGCCGATGCGGCCCATGTCGTGGTTGCCGAGGAAGGTGACCTGCTCGTACGCGTTCGCCTTGTCGGTGGTGTAGCGGTAGTCCTGCCCGTAGACCGCGGCGAGCTTGGCGGGCGCGGCGCCCTGCGAGGCGTAGCCGCGGGCGGCGTCCTGGAACGGGAAGTCCAGCGTCGCGTCGAGCCGGCCCTGGGTGACGTACGGCGAGGTGACGGCCGGGTCGGCGTCGTAGGTCTCGCCGAACATGAAGAAGTTCTTCCGGCCGTGCTGTGCCGCGTAGGTGTCCAGCGCGGTCGCCCACTGGGTCCAGAACGGCAGGTCGACGTTCTTGACGGTGTCGATGCGGAAGCCGTCGACCGCGAAGTCCCTGACCCACTTCTCGTAGATCTGCTCCATGCCGCGCACGACCTCGGGCCGCTGGGTCCACAGGTCGTCGAGCCCGGTGAAGTCGCCCTGGTCGGCGCTCTCGCCGGCGAAGGTGGAGTCGCCGCGGTTGTGGTACATCGTCGGATCGTTGAGCCAGGCCGGGACCTTGGTGTCGCGCGCGGCGGCGGGCACGGTGGGAGTGCGCGGGAAGGACGCGGCGTTGACCTTCGGGAAGGCGGTGGCGCCGTCGGCGTGGCTGTCGTCGTCGAAGGGGGTGCCGTCGGCCGACAGGTAGGGGAAGGCGCCCTTGGACAGGTAGCTGTAGGTGTTGTCGGTGTTGCCGATCACGTCGGCGGTGTGGTTGGTGATGACGTCGAAGAAGATCTTCATACCCTTGGCGTGGGCCGCGGATATCAGCTTCTCCAGGTCGTCGTTGGTGCCGAAGTGCGGGTCCACCTGAGTGAAGTCGGTGATCCAGTAGCCGTGGTAGCCGGCCGACGCGTCGGCGCCGGTGCCCTGCACGGGCTGGTTCTTGAAGATCGGCGCCATCCAGATCGCGGTGGTGCCCAGACCCTTGATGTAATCCAGCTTCTGCGTGAGGCCCTTGAGGTCGCCGCCCTGGTAGAAGCCCTTGTCCGTGGGGTCGTAGCCGGTGCTGAGCCGGCTGCCGGTCAGCCCGCCGCGGTCGTTGGCCTTATCGCCGTTCGCAAACCGGTCCGGCATCACGAAGTAGAACTGCTCGCGTGTGGCGTCGTGCCGGGCGGCCTGCCCGGCGAGCGCCCGGTCGGACGGCGGGGCGGGCGGCCGGGGCGCGCCGTGCGCGTAGGCCGGCTGGACGAATACGGCCAGCGCCGCGAAGGCGGTGGCGGCGGCGACGCGCCGGGCACGGCGCCGCGTCCTGAACACGGGCAGCCTGAACTCCAGGGCCACGGGCGGTTCTCCTTGCTGGGGACAGCCTCGCGCCCGGGTCCACGCGCATGAACCGGTCGCCACTGCGGCGTCGGTGCCGAAGCTGAGCGGGAACGTATCCCCGCGAGGGCCGTTGCAGCAAGACTCTGTAAGCACTTTCCGCGACGATCGCGCCATCCGCCGTCGCTCCCCGCCCAGTTCGCACAACGGAACGGGCCGTTTCGGCCACTTCCGCGTCGCCGCGACGACACGCCCGGATAACGGAGATGTCACGGATGAAGGATCTTGCGGAAAGTTTCTTGCAGCCTCTTTCGCAAGGCATTACATCGCTGTTACGTTCCTGCCCAGCCCGAGCGGCCCGTTGGGACGACAGCGGCCGGCAGCCAGCCTGGCCAGGGCGAACGGGCACTTCCCTCTTCAAGGAGTCAGGTATGCGACGCGGCATATCCGCCGTGGCGATGGCCGCGGCCATCGTTCTCGGGGTCACCGCCTGTGGCGGTAGTGGTAGCGACGACAAGAGCGACAAGGGGACGGCGGCCAAGGACCCGGCCGCGGTGTCCGGGACGATCACCTACTGGGACACCTCGGACGCCAAGAACGAGGCCCCGACCTACCAGGCCCTCATCAAGGACTTCGAGGCGAAGTACCCCAAGATCAAGGTCAATTACCAGAACGTCGACTTCACCACCGTGGAGCAGAAGTTCAAGGCGGCGGCGCAGAGCGGCAAGGGCGCGCCGGACGTGGTGCGGACCGACGTCGGGCTGATCCCCGAATACGCCTCCCTGCACTACATCGCCCCGCTGGACGGCACCGCGGCGCTGACCGACATGCAGGACTTCGTGGCGGGCCCGCTGGACACCACCAAGTACGAGGGCAAGTCCTACGGCGTGCCGTCGGTGACCGACACCCTCGGGCTGCTCTACAACAAGGACATCTTCGCCAAGGCCGGCATCACCAAGCCCCCGGCCACATGGGACGAGTTGATCGCCGACTCCGCGACCATCAAGGCGAAGGTGCCGGGTGTCGCGGGCACCTACGTCAACCCCGACTCCTACTTCCTCTTCCCGCTGCTGTTCGGCGAGGGCGCGGACCTGGCGGACCCGACCGCCAAGAAGATCACGATCAACTCGCCGGAGGCCGCCAAAGCGGTCACCGAGGCGAAGAAGGTCTACGACACCTCCTCGCTCAAGGTCGACTTCGCCAGCGCTTACGACAACATGCAGACCTCCTTCAAGACCGGCAAGGTCGCCATGCTGATCCAGGGGCCGTGGTCGGTGGGCGACGACCTGACCGGGTCCGCCTTCCAGGGCAAGGAGGCCAACCTCGGGTACGCCCCGGTGCCGGCCGGCACCACCGGCAAGGCGCTGGCGCCGACCGGCGGCCACGACCTGGCGGTCTACCAGGGCTCGAAGAACCTCGACGCGTCCTACCTGTTCACGCAGTTCATGACCTCGTCGGCCAGCCAGCAGACGATCGCGCTGAAGAACGGCACCCTGCCGACCAGGACCTCCGCGTACACCGCCGAGGTGCTCAAGAACCAGACGATCGCCGGCTTCAAGCCGATCATGGACACCGCCCGGCCGCGGGTCGCGCTGCCGCAGGTGGGCAGCCTGTTCACGCCGCTCCAGCAGGAGTACATCAAGATCCTCCAGGGCAAGTCCTCGGTCCAGTCGGGCCTGGACGCGGCGGCCAAGGAGTTCGGCAAGCTGCTGCCCGGCTACAGCGTGCAGTAGCCGGTCCCAAGTTCCGGGCCGGCCGGCCGGGACCCCGCCCGCCGCAGGGCGTACGGGGTCCACGCGCCCGGCCGGCCGGTCCGGTCACCGGCGCCCCGCGCTCCCCCGCGGGCCGCCGACCGCCGGCCGCCGACCGCCGACCGCCGACCAGCCGTAGCCACCCGCCGCCAGCCGTAGCCGTAGCCGGCAGAGACGAAAGAGCCGAGGAGCGATGACCACCGCCACCATGGACGACCCCGCCCCGGGCACGGCCGCCCGCCCGCCGCGCGAGCCGCGGCCCGGCCTGATGACCACCATCAGGCGCTCCTGGGACCGGCACTGGTACGCCTGGGCGATGGTCGCCCCGGTCGTGATCGTGCTGGCCGTCCTGGTGTTCTACCCGCTCGGCTACGGCACGTACCTGTCGCTGACCAATGCCAACGAGACCAATGTCGCCAAGGACATCGGCCCGGTCCACATCGGCGCCAGCTACCACTTCGTGGGCCTGCACAACTACTGGCAGGTGCTGTCGGGCAAGGACGGCGACTTCTACCCGCGCTTCGAGTGGACGGTCATCTGGACGGTCTGCTGCGTGGCCGTCACCTACGCCATCGGGCTCGCGATGGCGATGCTGCTCAACCGCAAGGTGAGGTTCCGGCTGTTCTACCGGCTCTGCCTGATCCTGCCCTGGGCGGTGCCGGCCTTCATCGGCGTCTTCGCCTGGCGGCTGATGCTCAACTCGCAGTACGGCGTCTTCAACGACATCATCACCAGCGTCGGACTGCCCGCGCAGGACTGGCTCGGCACACCGCTGTCGCAGAAGATCGCGGTGATCATGGTGAACATCTGGGTCGGTGTGCCGTTCATGATGGTCGCCCTGCTCGGCGGTCTCCAGGCGATACCCGGCGAGCTGTACGAGGCCGCCGAGATGGACGGCGCCTCGCCGCTCCAGCGGTTCACCAACGTCACCGTCCCCGGGCTGCGCCCGGTCACCAGCACGGTGGTGCTGCTCAGCACCGTCTGGACGTTCAACATGTTCGCGATCATCTACCTGCTGCTGGGCAACAACACCACGGGCGACACCGACATCCTGGTGACATACGCCTACGAGAAGGCGTTCACCGGAGTGTCCGATTATTCCGCGGCAGCCACCTACGGAATCGTCATCCTCCTCATCCTCGTGGCCTTCTCCACCTTCTACCGCCGCCAGTTGAAGTCCGAGCAGGCCTAGGAGCCGGATCACCATGAGTGCCACCACCCACAGCGGCCAGGCCGCCAGCACGATCACCCCGCGGACCACGACGGCGGCCAGGCCCCGCGGCCGGGGCGAGCGCAGCCGCGGCGCGTCCGTCGCCCTGCACGCCACCCTGCTCACCGCGAGCGCCATCGCGGTCTTCCCCGTGCTGTGGATCCTGTTCATCTCGCTGGGCCCCAGCTCCTCCTGGCAGCAGCCGCACGAAGTGCTCAAGCACCTGGGCCTGGGCAACTACCGCTTCGTGCTGATGCACACCAGCTTCCCCAAGTGGTTCCTCAACTCGGTGATCGTGGCCGGCGCCACCACCGTGCTCGGCGTGCTGATCTCCGCCAGCGCGGGCTACGCGATCTCCCGGATGCGCTTCCCCGGCCACCGGTCGCTGATGTGGACCTTCCTGGTCACCCAGATGTTCCCGATGGCCGTGCTGATCGTGCCGCTGTACAACCTGCTGGCGCAGCTGGACCTGATCGACAGCTACCTCGGCCTGATCCTGGTCTACTGCACCATCGCGGTGCCCTTCTGCGCCTGGATGCTCAAGGGCTACTTCGACACCATCCCGCGCGACATCGACGAGGCCGGCCGGGTGGACGGGCTGTCCCCGTTCGGCACCTTCTGGCGGCTGATCGTGCCGCTTGCCCGCCCGGGGCTCGCCGTCACCGCCTTCTACAGCTTCCTGACCGCCTGGGGCGAAGTCGCCTACGCGGCGCAGTTCATGGGCCGCGACCACTCCACCCTCGCGGTCGGCATCCGCACCTTCGCCTCGGACCAGCGCGCGGACTGGGGCAGCATGACCGCCGCCTCGGTGCTGATCGCGATACCCGCCACGATCGTCTTCCTGCTCGTCCAGCGCCACCTGGTGACCGGCCTGACGGCCGGCGGCACCAAGGGCTGACCGCCCGCAGCACCGCCCGCACGTATGCCACCAGTTGTTCCCCCGCACCCGATAAGGGAATCCATGAGCCAGCACCTCTCCGACGCGCCCCGCACCGCCGCCGCTCCCGCTGCCGACGCCGGGCACAGAGACTGGTGGCGAGACGCGGTCATCTACCAGGTCTATCCGCGCAGCTTCGCCGACGGAAACGGTGACGGCATGGGTGATCTGCCCGGCATCACGGCCCGGCTGCCGTATCTGCGGGACCTCGGGGTGGACGCGGTGTGGCTGTCGCCCTTCTACGCCTCCCCGCAGGCGGACGCCGGCTACGACGTGGCGGACTACCGCGAGGTCGACCCGATGTTCGGCAGCCTCAACGACGCCGACGACCTGGTGCGTACCGCGCACGCGCTGAACCTGCGGGTCATCGTGGACCTGGTGCCCAACCACTGCTCCGACCAGCACGAGTGGTTCAAGCAGGCGCTGCGCGACGGCCCCGGCTCCGCTCTGCGGGACCGCTTCCACTTCCGGGCCGGCAAGGGAGGGACCGGCGAACTGCCGCCCAACGACTGGGAGTCCATCTTCGGCGGGCCCGCCTGGACCAGGACCACCGAGCCGGACGGCACCCCGGGCGAGTGGTACCTGCACCTGTTCGCGCCCGAGCAGCCGGACTTCAACTGGGACCACCCGGCGGTGCACGAGGAATTCCGCTCGGTGCTGCGCTTCTGGCTGGACCTGGGCGCCGACGGCTTCCGTATCGACGTGGCGCACGGCCTGGTCAAGGCCGCCGGGCTGCCCGACATCGGGCACAGCGAGCAGCTGTCGCTGCTGGGCAGCTCGCCCATGCCGTACTTCGACCAGGACGGGGTGCACGAGATCTACCGCGGCTGGCGGCGGATCCTGGACGAATACCCCGGCGACCGGATCGGCGTCGCCGAGGCGTGGACGCCGACCATCGAGCGGGCCGCGCTCTACCTGCGGCCCGACGAGCTGCACCAGGCCTTCAACTTCGAGTACCTGGCCACCCCGTGGGACGCGGCGGCGCTGCACCGGGTCATCGACAAGTCGCTGGCCGCGATGAGCGCGGTCGGCGCGCCCGCCACCTGGGTGCTGTCCAACCACGACGTGACCCGGCACACCACCCGCTTCGGCAACCCTCCCGGCGGCACACAGCTGCGCGAGGCCGGCGACCGGGAGCTGGGCCTGCGCAGGGCGCGGGCGGCCACCCTGCTGATGCTGGCGCTGCCCGGCTCCGCCTACCTCTACCAGGGCGAGGAGCTGGGCCTGCCGGACGTCACCGACCTGCCGGACGAGGTGCGGCAGGACCCGTCGTTCTTCCGGGCGGCCGGACAGGACGGCTTCCGGGACGGCTGCCGGGTGCCGATCCCGTGGTCGGGCGCGGAGCCGCCGTACGGCTTCGGTCCCGCGGGCGGGCCGAGCTGGCTGCCGCAGCCGGCGAGCTGGGCGCGGCTCAGCATCGAGGCGCAGACCGGCGACCCGGCCTCGACCCTGGAGCTGTACCGGGCGGCGCTGGCGCTGCGCCGGGAGCTGCCGGCGCTGGGCGCGGGCCGGTCCGTGCAGTGGCTGCCGGCCCCCGAGGGGGTGCTGGCCTTCCGCAGGGACGGCGCGGGCGACACCTTCCTGTGCCTGGTCAACCTGACCTCGCAGCCGGCGACACTGACGGTGCCGGGCGGGCGCCCGCTGCTGAGCAGTTCCGCGCAGCCGCCCGCGACGGCTCCCACGGCTGGCGCATTGGACCAGGTTGACGGCATTGACGTCACTATCGCCGCAGACACGGCAATTTGGTGGGCGATCTGACGTGGTGGCATTCCGTCCAATAGCATCCGGTGCTGTGACCGCACGGCTCGCTGACATCGCAGCCCAGGCGGGGGTCAGCGAAGCGACGGTCAGCCGGGTGCTCAACGGCAAGCCCGGGGTTTCCGCCACCACCCGCGAATCAGTGCTGGCCGCGCTCGACCTGCTGGGGTACGAACGGCCGGTCCGGCTGCGGCAGCGCAGCGCCGGCCTGGTCGGGCTGATCACGCCCGAGCTGGACAACCCGATCTTCCCGGCCTTCGCGCAGATCATCGGACAGGCGCTGACCCGGCAGGGCTACACCCCGGTGCTCGCCACCCAGACGCCCGGCGGCTCCACCGAGGACGAGCTGGTGGAGATGCTGGTGGAGCGGGGGGTGGCGGGGATCATCTTCGTGTCGGGGCTGCACGCCGACTGCACCGCCGACATGGAGCGCTACGCCAGGCTTCAGGGCCAGGGCGTGCCGTTCGTGCTGATCAACGGCTTCACGGAGAAGGTCAACGCGCCCTTCGTATCGCCCGACGACCGGGGCGCGATGCGGCTGGCGGTCACCCATCTGGCGGCGCTGGGACACCGCAGGATCGGCCTGGCCGTGGGGCAGAAGCGTTTCGTCCCGGTGCGCAGGAAGATCGAGGGCTTCGTGACGTCGATGGCCGACGTGCTCGGCATGGCCGAGGACGAGGCGCACTCGCTCGTCCAGCACTCGCTGTTCACCCTGGAGGGCGGCCAGGCCGCCGCGTCGGCGCTGATATCCGACGGCTGCACGGCGGTCGTCTGCGCCTCGGACATGATGGCGCTGGGCGCCATACGCGCGGCCCGCCGGCTGGGGCTCTCGGTGCCGGACGAGGTGTCGGTGGTGGGCTTCGACGACTCGCCGCTGATCGCGTTCACCGACCCGCCGCTGACCACCATCAGGCAGCCGGTGACGGCGATGGGCCAGGCGGCCGTCAACGCGCTGCTGGAGGAGATAGGCGGCACTCCGGCCCCGCACAGCGAATTCGTCTTCCTGCCGGAGCTGGTCGTCCGCGGATCGACCGCCGCCGGTCCCACCGGGCAGAACGCCCCCCAGGCCGACCGGCCTTCCGCGCCGAGGACCACCCGGACGGCCCACGACCCGACCGAGGCCTGATCGGCAACAGGGGACACTTCTGGCAGACTGGTGTCCTATGGGGGAACCGACGGCGAAGACCACGAATAAGACAGATGGCCGCTCCGCCGCGGTGCAGCGCTCCACCGGCTCCCACCTCTCCGGCAGAAGCGGGAGCGGCGGTCTGCCGGGCCTCGCCCATACGCTGCTGGAGCGGCTGCGCACCCCGAGGCACCCCAGATGGTGGTTCGAGATCCTGCTGATCGGCGTCAGCTACTCCCTGTACTCGCAGATCCGGAACGCGGTGCCGCAGAAGCGGGAGATCGCCCTGCGGCACGCCCGCTCGATCTGGGCGTTCGAGCACCATGTCGGCCTGGCAGTCGAGCGCAGCGTCAACCACGGCGTGAACTCGGTGACGTGGCTGATCGTGGGGATGAACTACTACTACGCCACGCTGCACTTCATCATCACCGTCGCCGTGCTGGTGTGGCTGTACATCTACCACCCGGGGCGGTACGGCCCGGCCCGGCTGGTGGTCTTCATGACCACCTGGATCGCGCTGATCGGCTTCTGGGCGTATCCGCTGGCCCCGCCGCGGCTGATGACCAACGGCGGCTTCATCGACACGGTGCTGGTGCACCACACGTGGGGCTCGATGTCGCAGGGCGACCTGGCCCAGGTGTCCAACCAGTACGCGGCCATGCCGTCGATGCACATCGGCTGGTCGCTGTGGTGCGGCATCACCATCGTGACGCTGGCCAAACCGCTGTGGGCGCGCGTCCTCGGCGGGCTGTACCCGGCGGTGACCCTGCTGGTGATCATCTCCACCGGCAACCACTTCTGGATGGACGCGGTCGGCGGCGCGGTGTGCCTGGGCGTCGGCTATTCGGTGGCCTACGTGATCTACGGCCGCTGGGTGTACGACCTGCCGAAGTACGCGTCAGGGGAGCTGGCCATGGAGGAGGCGGCCGGCTCCGCCCGGGCGTGACGCTCCGGCCCGTTCACCCCTCGTAGAACAGCCGGTCCACCACGGCCCTGGCCCGCCGGGTCCGCCGCCGGTAGTCCTCCAGCATGTCGCCGACGTGGCCGGGCGGGAAGCCGAGGTAGCGGCCGACGGCGGACAGCTCGCGGCCGTCGCCCGGGAAGGTGTCGCCCGGCCGGCCGCGTACCAGCATCACGGCGTTGCGGACCCGGGTGGCCAGCACCCACGCCTCGTCCAGTACGGCCGCGTCCGCGGCCTCGATCAGCCCCGCCCCGGTCGCCGCGGCCAGCGCCCGCCGGGTGCCGGTGGTCCGCAGCTCGGGCAGCCGGCCCGCGTGCTTGAGCTGGAGCAGCTGGACGGTCCACTCGACGTCGGACAGGCCGCCGCGGCCCAGCTTGGCGTGGGTGGTGCGGTCGGCGCCGCGCGGGAGGCGTTCGGACTCCATCCGCGCCTTGAGCCGCCGAATCTCGCGTATCGCCTCGTCGTCCAGGCCGTCCGCCGGGTAGCGCATCGGGTCGATCAGCTCGACGAAGCGCGCCCCGAGGTCCGGGTCGCCGGCCACCGGCGTGGCCCGCAGCAGCGCCTGGCTCTCCCACACCAGCGACCACCGGCGGTAGTAGGCCGCGTAGGAGGCCAGGCTGCGGACCAGCGGGCCGCTCTTGCCCTCGGGGCGCAGGTCGGCATCGACCAGCAGCGGCGGGTCGGCGGTGGGGATCTGCAGCAGCCGGCGCAGCTCGTCGGCGACGGCCAGCGCGGCGCGGCCCGCCTCCTCCTGCGGGACCCCGTCGTGCGGGTCGTGCACGAAGAGCACATCGGCGTCCGAGCCGTAGGCCAGCTCCCGGCCGCCGAAGCGGCCCATCCCGATCACCGCGAAACGCGTCGGCAGCGGCCGGGCGTCGTTGCCGGTCACCGCGTTGACCGCGGCCCGCAGCGCGCCCGCCACCGTCGCCGAGGTCAGGCTGAAGACGGCGCAGCCGACCCGGTCGACCAGGTCCGCGGGAGCGACCCGGCGCTCGGGGTTGCCGATGTCGTCGCCGTAGGTGTCGATGAGGTCGGCCGCGGCCGTACGGAACAGCTCCCGCCTGCGCACCCCGCGGACCGCGGTGATGGCCTGCTCGGCGCCGCCCGCGCGGCTCACCACCTCCAGCACCTCCTGTTCGAGCGCGTCGTGGTCGCGCGGCACCAGGCCGCCGTCGACCGAGCCGAGCACCGCGACCGCCTCGGGGGCGCGCATCAGCAGGTCGGGCGCGAGCCGCCCGGACGACAGCACCCGGGCCAGCCGCTGGGCCGCGGCGCCCTCGTCGCGCAGCAGCCGCAGATACCAGGGCGTCTTGCCGAGCGCGTCGGAGACCTTGCGGAAGCCCAGCAGGCCCGCGTCCGGGTCGGCGGAGTCCGCGAACCAGCCGAGCAGCACCGGCAGCAGGGTGCGCTGGATCGCCGCCTTGCGGCTGACCCCGCTGGCCAGCGCCTCCAGGTGGCGCATCGCCGCGGCCGGGTCGGCGTACCCGAGCGCCTGGAGGCGCTGCCGGGCCGCGTCGGTGCTCAGCCGGGTGTCGTCGGTGCCGAGCTGCGCGACGGACTCCAGCAGCGGCCGGTAGAACAGCTTCTCGTGCAGCCGCCGCACCTCCACGGCGTGCCGCTTCCACTCCCTGGTCAGGTTCACCACCGGCTCGGAGCGGAAGCCCAGGCCCCTGCCGAGGCGGCGCAGACCCGCCTCGTCGTCGGGCACGAGGTGGGTGCGGCGCATCTTCTGCAACTGGATGCGGTGCTCCATCAGGCGCAAGAAGCGGTACGCGGCGTCCAGCGCGGCGGCGTCGGCGCGGCCCACGTAGCCGCCGGCGGCCAGCTCGGCCAGCGCGGTCAGCGTGGTACTGCTGCGCAGCGAGGTGTCGGTGCGGCCGTGCACCAACTGGAGCAGCTGGACGGCGAATTCCACGTCCCGCAGGCCGCCGGGGCCGAGTTTGAGCTCCCGGTCCACCTGGGCGACCGGGATGTTGTCCACCACCCGGCGGCGCATCTGCTGCACATCGGTCACGAAGTGCTCGCGTTCGGCGGCCTGCCACACCAGCGGGCGGATCGCGGCGACGTACTCCGCGCCGAGCGCCGGATCGCCCGCGACCGGGCGGGCCTTGAGCAGCGCCTGGAACTCCCAGGTCTTCGCCCATCTGGCGTAGTAGGCCAGATGGCTGGACAGCGTACGCACCAGGGGGCCGTTCTTGCCCTCGGGCCGCAGGTTCGCGTCGACCGGCCAGATCGTGCCCTCGACGGTGGTGTCCGAGCACACCCGCATCATCCGGGCCGCGAGCCGGGTCGCCGCCCGGACCGCCTCGACCTCCTCGACGCCCTCGGCGGGCTCCGCCACGAAGATCACATCGACGTCCGAGACGTAGTTCAGCTCGTGGCCGCCGCATTTGCCCATGCCGATCACCGCCAGCCGCGCCGACGCGGCGTCCCGCGGGCTCTCGGCGGCGGCGATGGCCAGCGCGGAACGCAGCGTGGCCGTCGCGAGGTCGGCCAGCTCGGCGGCCGTACGCACAAGGTCGCTGGTGCCGCACACGTCACGGGCGGCTATCCCCAGCAGGCACCGGCGGTACGCGGCACGCAGCGCGTCGGGTTCGGTCGCGGCGGCGAGCCCGCGTTCGAAGTCGGCGACGCCCGGGTGCAGGTCGGCCGCCTCGTACGTCACCAGCGCGTGCCAGTCAGCCGGATGCCTGGCCAGGTGGTCGCCCAGCGCCTCGGAGGCGCCCAGCACCCCCAGCAGCCGGTCCCGCAGCGGCTTGGCGGTGGTCACCGTGTCGAGCAGCGCCCGCCGCTCCCCCGCCGCCAGCGACTCGACCAGGCGGACCAGTCCCAGCAGCGCCTGATCCGGGTCGGCGGTCGCCCCCAGCGCCTCCAGCAGCACCGGGTCCGACCTGACCGCGAACAGCTCCGGCACGTCGAGCAGCCGCTCGGCCGCCGCGGGGTCGGTGAAGCCGTGCCGGAGCAGCCGGGTGAACGTACTGCTGCGTCGGCCCTGCATCGGCTCTCCCATCCCCCGGCCCTCCCGGGCCGGCCCGGACCTGATCAACGTGCCATCTGATCAAGGTGCCCCTTGAGCGTAACCGCACGCGGCTCGGTCCGCCCCTGTCCCTGCGGGTTGCCGCGTCGGGTAACGCCGAGGGGCGGTGCGGGGCGGTGCGGGGGCCGGTTC
>NZ_JAJSYW010000089.1:0-26624 GCF_036815005.1 Streptomyces sp. IBSBF 2435
CCCCCCCCCCCCCCCCCCCCCCCCCCCCCCCCCCCCCCCCCCCCCCCCCCCGGTCGGCCGCGTAGGCGCCCACCCCCCGGTCCGGGGCAGCACCGCCGACAGCACACCGGGAGTCGACCGATCGCGGTTCGCGTGGGCGGACACCCGCGCCGCCGCCGCTCTCACCGCACGTTCTCCAGCCATTCCGCGACGGCCCTGGCCGTCGCGCCCACATGCTCGGCTTCCAGCATGGTGAAGTGGTCGCCCGGCACTTCGACGACCGTGGCCGCCGCGGCGGCCACCTCATCACGCCATTCGCCCCCTCCCCCGTGCGCGAGGGCCTGCGTCGAGCGGATGTACAGCGACGGCACCGAAATCCCCTCAGGCCGCCAGCCCCTGAGCAGATCGAGGTTCCACAGCTGCGCGGTGATCCGTTCGGACAGCGTGTCGAAGCCCATCCGGCGCACGTACCCGACCAGCCTGGTGCTCAACGCGCGCTGCAGGTCCTCGTCGTCGAACACGCCCCGCTCACCCTTGAGGTTCAAGGTGTAGGTGTCGAGCAGCACCAGGCCGGCGGGAACCAGGCCGCGAGCGTGCAGCTCCTGGGCGAGCTCGTACGCCACCACCCCGCCGGAAGAGTGCCCGGCCAGGGAGAACTGCGTCCCTCCCACGAATTCCTCGACCGTGTCGGCCAGACCGGTCACCAACGCGGCCCGGGTCGCGGGCAGGAGCTCGCCGGCGGCGAACCCTGGAGGCACCAGAGCCGACACCTGGCTTCCCCGGCCCGTGAGCTCGGCCGCGAACCGGAGGTAGACCTGTGGCCCAGTGGTCATGATCGTCGGGCACACGCAGATCAGGTGCGGTCCCTCTCCCGCCGGGGAGATGCGGACCACGGCCGGCTTCGCCTTCACCTGTGCCGGGTCGTCGAATTTCTCGCGCAACCGCGCGGCCTTGACCATGAGTTCCTCGCCGAGTTCCGGCCGGCCGTTCTCGATCGCCGCGAGGTAGAGCTCACCGAACAGGTCGTGGTGTTCCGGAAGCGGACCGCCCCTGTCGCCGGCCCGCGGCGGTTCGGACAACGCCGTGCCCAGTTCCGTGGCGAGGCTCCGCAGGTCCGGGTGGTCGAACACCAGGGTCGCGGCCAGCTCGACGCCGGTTTTGGCCTGCAGCGAGTTGCGCAGTTCGACCGCAGTCAACGAGTCGAAGCCCAGTTCGCCGAGGGGCCGGTCCGGTTCGATCGGCGCGCCCGGGGTGTGGCCCAGCACCGCCGCCACCGCTTCGCGGACCACGTCGATCAGCACCTCCTCGCGATCCATTTCGGACAGCCCGGCGAGCCGCTGCCTGAGCCCCTCGCGATCGGGCCGGCTGTTGTCGGCCGCCCGCCGGCGTGGACCACCGGCCAGGGACCGCCACACCGCCGGGATCTCCGGCCGGGCCCGCAGCGCCCGCACATCCAGCCGGGTCGCTGCCACGACCGCGTCGCCGGTGCCCAGCGCCCGGTCGAAGAGCGCCATCTCCTGCGCCGCGGACAACGCCGGCTCGCCCACCCGGTCCTCCCAGGCGATCGACAGGCCCGGCAGGCCCTGATCGCGGCGGTGCCGCGCCAGCGCGGCCAGGAACGCGGCGTCGCCGCACCGACCGCCGCTGCCCTCAAGGCCGGCCAACGACGAGAACACCACGAACAGCGCCAGCTCCCGGTCCCGGGTCAGTTCGTGCAGATGCCACGCCGCGTCGGCCGTCGGCCCCGGTACCCGGTCCGAGCCCTCCTCGGGCAACGAGCAGGCCTCGGCGGTGTGCACGACGCCGATGAGCGGCTGGTCCGCAGGACCCGAGGCCAACGCCTCGGCCAAGGCCCGCCGATCGGTCACGTCGCACGCGGTGACCGTGACTTCGGCGCCCCGCTGAGCCAATTGCGCCACCAGCTCCGCCGTTTCCAGCTCGTCCGGACCGCGTCGGCCGAGCAGCAGCAGACGCCGGACACCGTGCTCGGCGACCAGATGCCGTGCGACCGCGTGGGCCCGCTCACCGCCGGTGATCACGACCGTGCCGGGCACCAGTGGCGTGACCGGTCCGTCGGTGTCGCCGGTCCGGGTGAGCCGGGCGGCGTGGAGTCGGCCCCGGCGCAGGGCCAGCTGCGGCTCATCGGCGGCCACGACCCGCCCCAGCGTTTCGGCGTCAGGGTCGGCATCCGTGTCGAGCAGGATGAGCCGGCCCGGGTTCTCGGCCTGCACCGAACGCACCAGACCCCACACGGCGGATGCGGCCACGTCGGTCACCGGCCCACCGGGCTCGATCGCGACGGCGCCCCGCGTGACCACGACCAGCGGGACGGCGGCGAACCGGTCCTCGTCCAGCCAGCGCCGCAGCCGGTCCCTGACCCGGCCGGTCATGTCGTGGGGGGACACCACGACGGCGTCCGGGTCACCGGACGCGCTGAGCACGACAGCCTGCGGCGGCGTCCCTTGTCCGAAAGCGGCTTCGACCGTCAGCCACTCGCTCACCGGAGCCGCGGCGCCGGTGGTCTCGAGCCACTCCATCCGCAGCAGCACCTGATCGCCGGCGGTGCGGCTGCCGGAGACCGGGGCCCGCACGTCCAGCGAGCCGATCGACAACACCGGCATGCCGGTGTCGTCCGCGGCGGCCATCGCCACCTCGTCCGGCCCGAGACGCGTCAGCGCCACCCGAAGCCGGGCCGCACCCGAGGCGCGCAACACCACGTCGGTGAACCGGAACGGCAACCGGCCGGAACCGGCCGAGTCCGCACCCGCACCCGCGACGGCGCCCGCGAACGGATGTGAAGCGGCGTCCAGCAGAGCCGGATGGATCCCGAACGAACCCGCCGTCGCGCGGGCGGGCTCGGGCAGATCCACCTCGGCGAAGATCCGGTCCCCGCTCTCCCAGGCTTTGGCCAGGCCCCGGAACACCGGCCCGTGTTCGAGCCCGAGGCCGGCGAGCCGGTCGTAGACCCGCTCGACGTCGAGCGGCGTCGCACCGGGCACCGGCCAGGTCCCGCCGACGGCTTGGAAAGCCCCGTACTCCCGGGCCGGCAGCGAAGCTGCGCTCACCACTCCGGTGGCGTGCCGGGTCCACGTCTCCGCACCGTCCGGGCGGGCGTGGATCGTGACGCTCCGGCGCCCTTCGGATGCGGAGGCGTCGGCGCCGCCGACCACGACCTGGAGTTCCATGCCACCCCGAGCGGGCAGTACCAGCGGCGCTTCCAGCGCCAGCCCGTCCAGCCGACCGCAGCCGACGCTGTCGCCGGCCCGGATCGCCAGCTCGACGTACGCCGCACCGGGCAGCACCACCTCGTCGAGCACCGCGTGGTCGGCGAGCCACGGATGGGTCCGCAGGGACAGGCGGCTGGTGAAGACCACGCCGTCGAACTGCGGCAACGACAGCACCGCCCCGAGCAACGGGTGGTCCGCGGACCGCAATCCGGCGGAGACCCCGGTCCGGCCGCCGACCGCGTCGGGCCAGAAGCGCTGCCGTTGGAAGGCGTAGGTCGGCAGGCTGATCCGGGTGCCTCCTCGACCTGCGAACGCCGCGGTCCAGTCCACGGCCACGCCTCGCGTGTACAGCCGGCCGATCGCCGACAACAGCGTCGACGTGTCGCCGTGCTCACGCCGCAAGACCGGCGTCACCACCGTCCCCGGAGCGCAGCTGCGCTGCGCCAGCGCGGACAGCACGCCGTCAGGGCCCAGCTCGACCATCGCCGTCACACCCTGTTCGGCCAGCCACCGCACACCGTCGGCGAACCGCACCGGCTCACGGACTTGGCGGGCCCAGTACTCCGGCGAGCACAACTGCTCGGCCGTCGCCGCACGACCGGTCACATCGGACACCACCGCAATCCGCGGCTCCGTGAAACGCACCGATTCCAGCACCCGCGTGAACTCGTCCAGCATCGGGTCCAGCAACGCCGAATGGAACGCGTGCGACACCCGCAACCGCGACACCCGGCGGCCACGCTCGCCCACAGCCGCCACCACCTGGTCCACCCCGGCCCGGGAACCCGAGACCACCACCGAATCGTCGGTGTTCAGCGCGGCCACCGACACGCCGTCCGGCAGCAGGTCCGCGATCTCGGCCTCGGACATCTCCAGTGCGGCCATCGCGCCGCCGGACGGCAGCGCCTGCATCAACCGCGCCCGGGCCGCCACCACCCGGCAGGCGTCACCCAGCGACCAGACCCCGGCCACGTACGCCGCCGTCACCTCACCGATCGAATGCCCCAGCAGATAGTCCGGAGTCACCCCGAACGCCCGCAGCACCTCGAACAACGCCGCCTCGACCGCGAACAACGCCGGCTGCGCCCACCCCGTCTCATTGACCAACTCCGCATCCCGGCCCCACATCACCTCACACAACGGCCGGTCCAGCAACGGATCCAACTCCGCAAGAACCCCGTCCAACGCCCCCGCGAACACCGGCGACTCCGCATAAAGCCCACGCGCCATCCCCACCCGCTGCGCACCCTGCCCCGTGAACAACACGCCCAGCCGGGTGCCCGGTCGGACCGTATCGGGCACGGGTTCACCGGCCGCGACCGCATGCAGGCCCGCAAGCAGCTCGGCCCGCTCGCCGCCCACGACCACGGCGCGGTGGTCGAACACCGCCCGCGAACCGGCCAGCGACCACCCCACATCCACCGGACGCAAGGTCGGGTCCGCCGCCACGAACCCCAGCAGCCTGGAGGCCTGAGCCCGTACCGCCTCAGCCGACTTGCCGGACAGCACCCACGGCACCACAGCACCGGTGTCGGCGGGGGGGACGACGTCGGCGTCCGCGGGGGCCTCCAGGATCACGTGCGCGTTGGTGCCGCTGATCCCGAACGAGGACACCCCGGCCCGCCGCGGGCGGCCGGTTTCGGGCCACGGCACCGCTTCGGTCAGCAGCCGCACGTCGCCCCGGGTCCAGTCGACCTGGGTGGAGGGCCGGTCCACGTGCAGCGTCTTCGGCAGCACACCGTGCCGCAGCGCCATCACCATCTTGATCACACCACCGACACCCGCCGCCGCCTGGGCATGCCCGATGTTCGACTTCAACGACCCCAGCCACAACGGCCGATCCGCGGGCCGGTCCTGACCGTACGTCGCCAGCACCGCCTGCGCCTCGATCGGATCACCCAGCCGCGTACCCGTACCATGCGCTTCCACCACGTCCACGTCCGACGCCGACAGACCCGCCGCCGCCAGCGCCTGCCGGATCACCCGCTGCTGCGACGGACCGTTCGGCGCCGTCAACCCGTTCGACGCACCATCCTGGTTCACCGCACTCGACCGGAAGACCGCCAGCACCTCATGACCGTTGCGCCGGGCGTCCGACAGCCGCTCCATCACGACGACACCCACACCCTCGGCCCAGCCGGCGCCGTCGGCGGCGTCGGAGAAGGACTTGCAGCGGCCGTCCGCGGCCATTCCGCCCTGCACGGTGAAGCCGACGAACGTGTCCGGCGAGGCCATCACGGTCACCCCGCCGGCCAGCGCCAGCGAGCACTCACCCGACCGCAACGCCTGCGCCGCCAGATGCATCGACACCAGCGACGACGAACACGCCGTGTCCACACTCACCGCAGGACCCTCCAGCCCGAGCGTGTACGCCACCCGGCCGGATATCACGCTGGTCGCGCCGCCCGTCATCTGGTGGCCCAGGAGTTGGTCGCTGCCGCGGGCGACCAGTTCGCCGTAACCGGAACCGTACGCGCCGGCGAACACGCCGGTCGGGCTGCCCGCCAGCGAACCCGGATCGATTCCCGCCTGCTCCAGGGCTTCCCACGACACCTCCAGCAGCAGCCGCTGCTGCGGGTCCATGGCGAGCGCCTCGCGCGGCGAGATCCGGAAGAACGCCGCGTCGAACGCGTCGGCGCCGGCGAGGAACCCGCCCTCGTCTGTCGCCGAGGTTCCGGAACCGGGTCCCTCACGCCCGATCAGGGCGTCCAGGTTCCAGCCGCGGTCGGCAGGGAACGGGGTGACGCCGTCGGCTCCGTCGGCGACCAGCCGCCACAGGTCGTCAGGACCCGCGACGCCGCCCGGGAACCGGCACGCCATGCCGACCAGCACGATCGGGTCGTCGGAAACCGGCACCACCGCGGGCGCCGCGGTCGGCTCCACCGGCTGCCCGGCGCCGTACCCGGCAGCCAGATGCCTCGCCAGCCGCGTGACCGTCGGATAGTCGAACACCACGCTCGCGGCCAGCACCGCACCCGCCTTGGCCTGCAGCAGGTTCCGCAGCTCCACCGACGTCAGCGAGTCGAAGCCCAGCTCCCGGAACGGTCGGTCCGCGTCGATCTGCGCCCCCGAGCCGTGGCCCAGCACCGCCGCGGCGGACTCCCTGACCAGCTCCGCCAGCGCCTGCTCGCGCTCCGCGACGGACAGTTCCGCCAACCGCTGCCACGGCCCGCCCCGACCGTCGCGGGTGTTGTCGGCGGTGCGGCGCGGCGCGGCGCCGGCGAGCGACCGCCACAGGGCCGGCACGTCCTGCTGAGCCCGCAACGCCCGTACGTTCAGCCGGGCCAGTCCGAGCACCGGCTGGGGGGAGCGCAACGCTTGGTCGAACATGTCCATGCCCTGCGCCACCGAGAACGGCGGCAGTGCCGACCGTTCGATGCGGCGAAGGTCCGCCGGGGACAAGGTGCCCACCAGCCCGACCTCGGTCGTCCAGGCGCCCCAGGCCATCGACGAGCCCGGCAGCCCCTGCTCACGGCGGCGCCGCACCAGCGAGTCGAGGAACGCGTTGCCCGCGGCGTAGTTGGCCTGGCCGCCGCTGCCGAGCAGCCCTGCGAGAGAGGAGAACACCACGAAGAACGACAGGTCCAGATCCCGCGTCAGCTCGTGGAGGTGCCATGCCGCGTCGACCTTCGGCGCCAGCACGCGGTCGAGCTGATCCGGCGAGAGCGAGCCGAGTACGCCGTCCTCAAGGATCCCGGCGGTGTGCACCACCCCGGTCACCGGGCGCTCCGCCGGAACCCCGGCCAGCACCGCGGCCAGGGCCTGCCGATCCGTCAGGTCGCAGGCCGCGAACGTCACCGCCGCGCCCTGCGCCGCCAGCTCGGCGGCCAACTCCTGAGCATCCGGCGCGGCCGGTCCCCGTCGGCTGACGAGCAGCAGGTGCCGGACGCCGTGCTCACCGGCCAGGTGGCGGGCCAGGGCGCCGCCCAGGCCGCCGGCGCCGGTGATCACGACCGTGCCCGAAGGGTCCGGCGCCCGTGGGACGGTGAGCACCAGCTTGCCGACGTGCTTGGCCTGGCTCATGAACCGGAAGGCGTCCTGGGCCTGGCGCACGTCCCAGCCGTGCACCGGCAACGGCCGCAGCACACCGGCTTCGAACAGGCTCACGAGTTCCCGCAGCATCTGCTGGATGCGGTCGAACCCGGCGTCGGTCAGTTCGAACGCCTGGTAGGCCACGTCGGCGCGACGGTCCCGCAGGTCCTCGGGCGAGCGGATGTCGGACTTGCCCATCTCGATGAAGCGGCCGGCCGGCGCGAGCAGGTCCAGCGAGGCGTCCACGAACTCGCCGGCCAGCGAGTTGAGCACCACGTCGACACCGCGCCGGTCCGTGGCAGCGCGGAAGCGCTCCCTGAAGTCCAGGGTCCGCGACGAGGCCATCCGGCCTTCGTCGACGCCCCATCGGCGCAGTACGCCCCATTTGCCCTCGCTCGCGGTGGCGTAGATCTCCGCGCCGAGGTGCCGGCCGAGCTGGATGGCCGCCAGCCCCACGCCGCCGGCGCCGGCGTGCACGAGCAGCGACTCACCCGCCCGCAGATCCGCGAGGTCCACCAAGCCGTAGTACGCCGTCAGGAACACGATCGGCACCGACGCGGCGACGGCGAACGACCAGCCGGCCGGGATCACCGTCAGCAACCGCCGGTCGGTCACGGCCACCGGGCCGAAGCCGCCGAAGGCCAGGCCCATCACCCGGTCACCGATCGCCAGCCCGGTCACCTCCGGGCCGACCTCGGTGACCACCCCTGCGACCTCACTGCCCAACGGGCCGGCCTGACCGCGATACATGCCGAGGGCGTTGAGCACGTCACGGAAGTTCAGGCCGGCCACGCGCACCTCGACCCTGACCTGCCCGGGCCGCAAGGCAGTTGCCATCTCGGGGCACGGCACCAGCGCGAGATTCTCCAGCGTGCCCTTCTCCACGGACTCCAGCCGCCACGGTCCCGTCCGCGGTGCGACCAGGTCGTCCGCCGGCCGGACCCTCGTCAGGCGGGCGGCGTGCAACTGCGAGCCGCGCAGCGCGAGTTGCGGCTCGCCGGTGCTCAGCACCCGGCCGAGGACATCGTCGTCCAGCCCGGTGCCGGTGTCGGTGCCGGTGTCGGTGTCGGTGTCGGTGTCGGTGTCGAGCAGGACGATCCGGCCGGGGTTCTCGGTCTGCGCCGAGCGCACCAGCCCCCACACCGCAGCCGCGGCCAGGTCCCGTACCGGCTCGCCCGCGTCGACCGAGACCGCGCCCCGCGTCGCCACCACCAGCGGGATCGAGGCGAAGCGGTCCTCGGCCAGCCAGTGCTGCAACTGCCCCAGCACCCACGCGGTCAGTTCGTGAGCGGAGTCCACCACGGCGTGCCGGCCGCCGGCCGCAGCCAGGACCACCGCCTGCGGGCGAGCCCGGTCCGCAAGTACGGCACCGATCTCGACGAGGTCGGTGTACGCGGCTCCGGCCGGACTCGCGCGATCGGCCAGGAGCCAGTCCGCCACCGGCGCCGCCGGACCGTCGGCGGCGATCCAGCCGACCCTCAGCGCGGCGCCGTCGCCCTGGCCGGCGGCGAGGCTGCCGTCCGACACGGCCCGCACAGCCAGCGAGCCGATCGACAGCACCGGCGAGCCGCCGCTGTCGGCGACCACGACGCCGACCTCGTCGGGTCCGGTCCGGGTCAGCGCCACCCGGAGCCGGGACGCACCCGAGGCGCGCAATGCCACGCCGGTGAAGCTGAACGGCAGCGCTCCTCGCGCTTCCAGCCCCGCGAAGACCGAGGCGTGCAACGCTGCGTCCAGCAGCGCCGGATGGATCCCGAACGACTCGGCCAGGCCACGCCCGGACTCGGGCAGTTCGACCTCGGCCAGCACCCGGTCCCCACGCTGCCAGGCCCGGGTGAGTCCCCGGAACACCGGGCCGTACCGGAGGAAACCCTCGTCGGCGAGCCGGTCGTAGAAGTGGTCGGTGTCAAGCGCCGTCGCGTCCGGCCCGGGCCAGTCGCGGCTCACCGGGTCGAACAGCTCGGTGTCGGCTGCCGCGCCCGCGCCCGCGCCCGCGCTCACCACGCCCGTGGCATGGCGGGTCCAGAGCTCTTCGCCGTCCACTCGGGCATACACCGCGACGCTGCGCGCTTCGGCCGCGGCGGGCGCATCGAGGTCCCCCACGACCACCTGCAGCTGAACGCCGGCGTGCGCGGGCAGGACGAGCGGCGCCTCCAGCACGAGTTCGTCGAGGCGGTCGCATCCGACGCTGTCGCCTGCCCGGATCGCCAGTTCCACGTACCCGGTGCCGGGGAAGACCACCGCGTCCCGCACCGCGTGGTCCGCCAGCCAAGGATGCGTCCGCAGGGAAAGCCTGCTGGTGAACACCATCCCGTCGGTCTGCGGCAACGGCAGCATCGCCCCCAGCAGCGGGTGGTCCGCGGCTGTCAGCCCGGCCGCGGACACATCGGCCCGGACACCGGTGGTGTCCGGCCAGAAATCCCGGCGCTGGAAGGCGTACGTCGGCAGCGGCACCCGCCGCGCGCCGCGGTCGGCGAACATCCGCGCCCAGTCCACCTCGACGCCCAGGGCGCACGCGTGGGCCACCGACAAGGCCACTCGCCGCAGGGTTCCCTCGTCGCGGCGCAGTGTTCCCACCGCCGCCACGGGTTTTTCTCGCTGCCGCGCGATGTCCTGCACTGCGGGGACCAGCACCGGATGCGGACCGACCTCGATCACCACATCGGGGCCGGCGTCGAGAGCGGCCGTGAGCGCCGTTTCGAACAGGACCGGGCTGCGCAGGTTGTCGTACCAGTACCGGGCGTCCCACGACGCGGTGTCCGCGAGCTGTCCGGTCACCGACGAGTAGACCGGAACCGTCGACGAGCGGGGGCCGACCGGCGCCAGGTCCGTCAGCAGCCGGTCCTCGATCCGCCGCACCGACGGCGAGTGCGAGGCGTAGTCCACCGCGATCCGGCGCGCCTGGATCCCGTCGCCTTCGCAGTCGGCCAGCAACCGGTCGAGGGCGTCCGGCTCCCCGGCGACCACCACGGAGGCCGGGCCGTTGATCGCGGCCACCGAGACCGCCGGCCGCTGCGAGATCAGTTCCTCGACCTCGGCGACCGCCATCGGCAAGGCCACCATGCCCCCGCCACCGGCCAGGGTGTCGGCGATCGCGCGGCTGCGGAGAACGACCACGCGGGCACCGTCGGACAAGGACAGGGCGCCGGCCACACACGCGGCGGCGATCTCGCCCTGGGAGTGCCCCACCACCGCTGCGGGCTCGACGCCGAACGACCGCCACACCGCGGCCAGCGACACCATCACCGCCCACAACACCGGCTGCACGACGTCGACTCGCCCCAACGCCTCCTCGTCACCGAGCACCTGCTCCAGCGACCAGTCCACGAACGGCGCCAACGCCTCCGCACACTCCCCCATCGACCCGGCGAACACCGGCGACGAAACCAGCAACTCCCGGCCCATCCCCACCCACTGCGCACCCTGGCCCGGGAACACGAACACCACTGCGTCACCGGCGCGGGCGACGCCTTCGGCGAGACCCGCGGCGGGTTCACCGGCGGCGACGGCGCGCACCGCGGCCAGCAGCTCGTCCTGATCGGTGCCCACGGCAACAGCCCGGTGCTCGAACACCGTCCGCGAGTCGATCAGCGACCAGCCCACATCCACCGGACGCCACGGCGCGTCGGAGTCCAGGTGCGCCAGCAAGCGTGCCGCCTGCGCCCGCAGCGCCTCTTCCGTCCTGCCGGACAGCACCCACGGCACGACACCGCCGGGGTCGAGGCCGGGTGAGGCGGTGACGTCGGCTGCCGCTTCGAGGATGACGTGCGCATTGGTGCCGCTGACGCCGAACGAGGACACCCCGGCCCGCCGAGGGTGGTCTGTCTCCGGCCACGGCACCGGCTCCGTCAGCAGCCGGACGTCGCCCTGCTCCCAATCCACCTGCGTCGACGGCGCGTCCACGTGCAGCGTCTTCGGCAGCACACCGTGCCGCAGCGCCATGACCATCTTGATCACACCACCGACACCGGCCGCCGCCTGCGTGTGGCCGATGTTCGACTTCAGCGAACCCAGCCACAACGGCCGATCCGCGGTCCGGTCCTGGCCGTAGGTCGCCAGCAGCGCCTGCGCCTCGATCGGATCACCGAGCTTCGTACCCGTACCGTGGGCTTCCACGGCATCGATGTCCGACGTGGACAGTCCGGCCGCGGCCAGCGCCTGCCGGATCACCCGCTGCTGCGACGGACCGTTCGGCGCCGTCAAACCGTTCGACGCACCATCCTGGTTCACCGCGCTCGCGCGCAGCACGGCCAGGACTTCGTGGCCGTTCCGCCGGGCGTCGGAGAGCCGCTCCAGCACCACCACGCCGACGCCCTCGGCCCAGCCGGTGCCGTCGGCCGCGTCCGCGAACGACTTGCACCGCCCGTCGGCCGCCAGGCCGCCCTGCACGCTGAAGCCGACGAACGTGTCCGGTGTGGCCATGAGCGTGACTCCGCCGGCGAGCGCGAGCGAGCACTCCCCCGCCCGCAAGGCCTGAGCCGCCAGGTGCATGGCCACCAGCGACGACGAACAGGCCGTGTCCACGCTCACCGCAGGGCCTTCCAAGCCCAGTGTGTAGGCGATCCGGCCGGAGATCACACTGCCCGCGCCGCCGGTGAGCGCGTGGCCCAGCAGCTGGCTGTCGGAGCGGGAGACCAGCTCGGCGTACCCGGACTGGTACGCGCCGACGTACACGCCGGTCGAGCTGCCGGCCAGGGTCCCGGGCCTGATCCCGGCCTGCTCCAGGGCCTCCCACGACACCTCCAGCAGCAGCCGCTGCTGCGGGTCGGTGGCAAGGGCCTCACGCGGCGACATCCGGAAGAACGCCGCGTCGAAGCCGCCGGCCTCGTCGACGAACCCGCCTTCCCCGGTCGCGGATGATCCGGAGCCGTCGAATCCCAGCAACGCGTCCAGGTGCCAGCCGCGATCGGCCGGGAACGGCGTGATGCCGTCGGCGCCCTCGGCGACCAGGCGCCACAGGTCGTCCGGACCCGACACCCCGCCAGGGAACCGGCAGGCCATCCCCACCAGCGCGACCGGATCGTCGGCGACCGGTGCCAACGCCGGCCCGGAGAACGGCGCCTGCGGGCGCGCGTCGTCGAACTCGGCCGCCAGGTGACGCGCCACGTGGCCGACGGTCGGGTAGTCGAACACCAGGCTCGCGGGCATCACCAGCCCGGTCCTGGCCTGCACCAGATTCCGCAGCTCGACCGCCGTCAGCGAGTCGAAGCCCAGCTCGCTGAACGGCTGGTCCGCCTCGATCCGGGCGCCCGGCGCGTGGCCCAGCACGGCTGCGGCGCTGTCCCGGACGAGACCGATCAGCAGCCGCAGTCCGTCCGCTTCTGACAGTCCGGCGAGCCGCTGCCGCAGGCCGTCCCGGCCGCCGGTCGCGTCGTCCGCCCGCCGGCGGCGCCCGCCGCCGGCGAGCGAACGCCACACGGGCGCGACCTCCGTCTGGGCGCGCAACGCGGCCAGGTTCAGCCGGGTCAGCACCAGCACGGGCCGATCGGTGGCCAGTGCGCGTTCGAACAGCTCCATGCCCTGCGCGGGGGTCAGCGGCGGGATCGCCGAGCGGGCGATGCGCCGGCGGTCCCCGTCGGACAGCGTGCCGGTCATGCCGATCTCCGTGGTCCACGGACCCCACGCCATCGACAGCCCCGGCAGCCCGGCGTGCCGGCGCTGTTGCATCAGCGCGTCCAGGAACACGTTGGCCGCCGCGTAGTTCGCCTGCCCGCCGCTGCCGAGCGAGCCGCCGATGGAGGAGAACACCGCGAACAGGGAGAGATCCAGGTCCCCGGTCAGCTCGTGCAGGTGCCACGCCGCGTCCGCCTTCGGCGCCAGCACCCGGTCCACCTGCTCCTGCGACAAGGAACCGAGTACACCGTCGTCGACCACACCGGCCGTGTGGACGACACCGGTCACGGGCCGCTCCGGCGGAACCGCCCCCAGTACCTCCGCGAGGGCCTGCCGGTCCGTCACGTCGCACGCCGCGACGGTCACCTGCGCGCCCTGCGCCGTCAACTCCCCGGCCAGGTCCGCCGCCCCGGGGGCGTCCGCGCCGCGGCGGCTGACCAGCAGCAGATGCCGCACGCCGCGCTCGGCGACGAGGTGCCGGGCCACGACACCGCCCAGGGCGCCGGTTCCACCGGTGATCACCACGGTGCCAGGCCCGGCCGGCGCGAAGGCGTCCTCCCCGGGCTCGGTGCGGACGAGGCGGGCCGCGTGCATCCGGCCCTCGCGGATCACCACCTGCGGTTCGCCCGAGGCCAGGAGCCGGCTCACGGTCGCGGTGTCCGGCTCGGCGTCCGAGTCGAGCAGCACGAACCGGCCGGGGTTCTCCGTCTGGGCCGACCTCACCAGGCCCCACACCGCAGCCGCGGCCAGGTCCCGGATCGGTTCGTCCGGCCCGGCGGCGACGGCCCCCGACGTCAGCAGCACCAGCGGGACCGCCGAGACCCGGCCGTCGGCCAGCCAGCGCTGCAAGTGCCGCAGGACGCGTCCGGTCAGCTCGTGCGTCGACTCCACCACCGCGTCCGCGGCGCCGGACACGGCCAGCACCACCGCCTGCGGCACCGGCCGCTCCTCTCCGGCCGCGGTCAGGTCCGCGAAGCGAGCGTCTTCGGGGCCGGCCAGCAACCAGTCACGCAGGTCCGCGCCGGCGGCCGGAGCGATCCCGACCCACTCCATGGCGAGGACCAACCGGTCACCCGTACTGGTGGTCGCACCGTCCGTCCGCCGCGCGATCACCGACCCGATCGACAGCACCGGCAGTCCCGCACCGTCCGCCACGGCGACCGAGATCTCATCCGGGCCGGTCCGGGTCAGGGCCACCCGGAGCCGCGCCGCGCCGGACGCGCGCAACACCACGTCGCCGAAGGCGGCCGGGACGGCCGCGCTCCACGCCGGCTCCACGAAGGCCGCCGTCCGCAAAGCCGCGTCAAGCAGCGCGGGGTGGATACCGAAGGACGCCGCCAGATCGCGCTCGGACTCCGGCAGCTCCACTTCGGCGAACACCTGCTCACCGCGCTTCCAGACCCCTGTCACGCCGGGGGCGAGCGGGCCGCGCCCGGGGGTGTCGCCGAGGTCCACGGCCGTCGCACCGGGCACCGGCCATTCGCGGCCCCACGCGGCAACGGGATCGTCACCGTCCGCGTCGGACGATCCGCTGCTCAGCGTCCCCGTGGCGTGCCGGGTCCAGGTCTCCTCACCGTCCGGCCGGGCGTACACCGTCACCTCGCGGTGCCCGTCCACGCGGTCGCCGACCACCACCTGCAGCTGGACGGCGCCGTGGGCGGGCAGCGCCAGCGGGGTCTGCACCACCAGCTCGTCCAGCCGGTCGCACCCGGCGCTGTCACCGGCGCGTACGGCCAGCTCGACGTAGGCGGTGGCCGGCAGCACCGCCGAGCCTCCCACCGGGTGCTCGGCCAGCCAGGGATGCGTGCGCGCGGACAAACGGCTGGTGAACACGAACCCGTCCGTCTGCGCAAGCGTCAGCATCGCACCCAGCAGCGGGTGCTCCGCGGCGGTCAGCCCGGCCGAGGACACGTCGGCAGCCCGGTTCGAGCCGTCGAGCCAGTAGCGCTCGTGCTGGAACGCGTACGTCGGCAGCGCAGTCCGCACAGCGGCCTGCCCGGCGAACAGGGCGGTCCAGTCCACAGGCACGCCCTGGGCGTGCAACTGCGCGAGGGCCGTCACCACCGTCGCGGCCTCGCCGCGTTCGGAGGTTCCCGGCCGGCGCAGCATCGGTACGGCAACGGACGAGCAGCTCTGCCGTGCCAGGCCCGACAGGACCCCGTCCGGGCCCAGCTCGACCATGGCCGCGACGCCGTGGCCGGCCAGCCACCGCACGCCGTCGGCGAACCGCACCGCCGCCCGCACCTGCCGCACCCAGTATTCCGGCGAACACAACTGCTCGTCGGATGCCCGCTGCCCGGTCAGGTTGGACACCACGGGAATGCGCGGCGGCGCGAACCGCACCGATTCCAGCACCTGCCGGAAGTCCGCCAGCATCGGATCCATCAAGGACGAGTGGAACGCGTGCGACACCCGCAGCCGCGTCACCTTCGCACCACGAGCGGACGCGACCGCAACGACACCGTCCACGGCTTCGCGCGGCCCGGAGACCACCACCGAGTCCGCCGTGTTGACCGCGGCGATCGACACGGTTTCGGGCAGCATCCCGGCGATCTCCGCCTCAGGCAGTCCGACGGCGGCCATCGCCCCGCCGGACGGCAGCGCCTGCATCAACCGCGCCCGCGCGGCCACCACCCGGCACGCGTCACCGAGCGACCACACCCCGGCCACGTACGCGGCCGTCACCTCACCGATCGAATGGCCCAGGAGATGGGCCGGGGTCACGCCGAAGGCGCGCAGCACCTCGAACAAGGCGGCCTCGATTGCGAACAGCGCCGGCTGCGCCCAGCCCGTCTCGTGGATCAGCTCCGCGTCCCGGCCCCACATCACCTCACGCAGCGGCCGGTCCAGCAACGGATCCAGCTCCGCGAGAATCCCGTCCAACGCTCCCGCGAACACCGGCGAACTGTCGTACAACCCGCGGGCCATTCCCACCCGCTGAGCGCCCTGGCCCGTGAACAGCACACCGAGTCTGGTCCCGCTCCTGGCAGTACCCAGGACCACGCCTGCGGCGGGCTCGCCGTCCGCCGTGGCGCGCAGGCCCGCCATCAGCTCGGTCCGGTCGCCGCCCATCACCACGGCGCGGTGGTCGAAGGCCGCGCGCGAGGTGAGCAACGACCAGCCCACGTCGGCCGGGCTCGGCACCGGATGCGCCCCGAGCCGTTCGAGCAACCGGGCCGCCTGGTCGCGCACCGCGTCGGCCGACTTGCCCGACAGAATCCACGGCAGTACGCCCTCGACCGCAGGCGGCCCGGATGGCGGTCCGGCGGGACTTGCGCCTTCGCCCGCGGCTTCGAGGATGACGTGGGCGTTCGTGCCGCTGACGCCGAACGACGACACCCCGGCCCGGCGGGGGCGGCCGGTCTCCGGCCACGGGATCGACTCGGTCAGCAGCCGTACGCCGCCCTGCGTCCAGTCGACCTGCGTGGTCGGCTCGTCCACGTGCAGCGTCTTGGGCAGCACCCCGTGCCGCAGCGCCAGCACCGTCTTGATCACACCACCGATGCCGGCGGCGGCCTGGGCGTGCCCGATGTTCGACTTCAACGACCCCAGCCACAACGGCCGATCCGCGGGCCGGTCCTGACCGTACGTCGCCAGCACCGCCTGCGCCTCGATCGGATCACCCAGCCGCGTACCCGTACCATGCGCCTCGACCACGTCCACGTCCGACGTGGACAGACCCGCCGCCGCCAGCGCCTGCCGGATCACCCGCTGCTGCGACGGACCGTTCGGCGCCGTCAAACCGTTGGAAGCGCCGTCCTGGTTCACCGCACTCGACCGCAGCAGGGCCAGCACCTCATGGCCGCTGCGCCGGGCGTCCGACAACCGCTCCAGCACCACCACACCCACACCCTCGGACCACCCGGTCCCGTCGGCCGCGTCCGCGAACGACTTGCAGCGGCCGTCCGCGGCGAGCCCGCCCTGCGCGGTGAAGCCCAGGAACATGCCGGGGGACGCCATCACCGTGACCCCGCCGGCGAGAGCCAGCGTGCATTCCCCGGCCCGCAGCGCCTGCGCCGCCAGGTGCATCGCCACCAGCGACGACGAACACGCCGTGTCCACACTCACCGCCGGGCCCTCCAGCCCGAGCGTGTAGGCGATCCGGCCCGAGATCACGCTGCCCGCACCGCCGGTGATCTGGTGGGCCCGCAACTGCTCGCCGGCCCGGGCGACCAGCTCGGCGTAGCCGGACTGGTAGGCGCCGGTGAACACGCCGGTCGGGCTGCCGGCCAGCGACGCCGGGTCGATTCCCGCCTGCTCCAGGGCTTCCCACGACACCTCCAGCAGCAGCCGCTGCTGCGGGTCGGTCGCCACCGCCTCGCGGGGCGAGATCCGGAAGAACGCCGCGTCGAACTCGCCCGGCTCGTCGAGGAATCCGCCCTCGCCGGTCGCCGAGGTCCCCGAACCGGGGCCGTCCGGGCCCAGCAGGGTGTCCAGGTCCCAGCCGCGATCGGCGGGGAACGGGCCGACGCCGTCCACGCCGCCGGCGACCAGCCGCCACAGATCCTCCGGCCCGCGCACCCCGCCTGGGAACCGGCACGCCATTCCCACCAGCGCGATCGGCTCGTTCGCGGCGTCCACCAGTGCCCGGTTGTCCTGGCGCAGCCGGCTGTTGGCCAACAGCGAAGCTCGAAGCGCCTCCGTCAATTTGTCCACGGGCACCGTCATCGTGACCTCCGGTCATTCGGCCCGCAGCGCGATGTCGACGAGATCGCCGACATCCGCCGCGAGCAGGAGTTCTTCCTCTTCCCGCCGGTCGGCCGCGGGCTCGTCGGCGTCGCGGGCCAGTTCGAGCAACGCGTCCAGCAGCCGGGCCTTCCGCAGCTTCGCCAGCGGGATCGAGCCGAGCGCCGCGCGCACCGCCGCCTCCGACGCTTCCGGCACCTCCGTCGGTCCGGGAACATCGACCTCACCGAACAACGTGCCTACGTAGCGCGCCAGCCGCGCGACGGTCGGATAGTCGAAAACGACGCTGGCGGGCAGCACGGCGCCGGTCTTGGCCTGCAGCAGGTTGCGCAGTTCGACGGCTGTCAGCGAGTCGAAGCCCAGCTCGCTGAAGGGCTGGTCCTCGTCGATCCGCACACCCGAGCCGTGGCCCAGCACGGCTGCGGCGGTTTCGCCGACCAGTTCGGTCAGCAGTTCCTCACGGTCCGCACCGGACAGTGCCGCCAGCCGCTGCCGCAGTTCGTCCCGCCCGTGCCGGGTGTTGTCGGCAGCTCGCCGCAGCGCTCCGCCCGCCAGCGACCGCCACAGGGGCGCGAGGTCGTGCTGGGCACGCAGAGCGCGCGTGTTCAGCCGGGTCAGCACGAGCAGCGGGAAACCGGTGGCGACGGCCCGGTCGAACAGGTCCATGCCCTGCGGAGCCGACAACGGCGGCATCGGCGACCGCGCGATGCGGCGCAGGTCGGTCCTCGACAGCGAACCGACCATGCCGATCTCGGTGGTCCAGGCGCCCCAGGCCATCGAGAGCCCTGGCAGGCCCTCGCGGCGGCGGCGCTGCATCAGGGCGTCCAGGAACACGTTGGCTGCGACGTAGTTGGCCTGTCCCGGGTTGCCCAACTGCCCGGCGATGGAGGAGAACACCGCGAACAGCGAGAGATCCAGGTCCCGGGTCAGCTCGTGCAGGTGCCAGGCCGCGTCCACCTTCGGTGCCAGTACCCGGTCCAGCCGGTCCTGCGACTGCGACCCGAGCACCCCGTCGTCCAGGACGCCGGCGGTGTGCACCACAGCGGTGAGCGGATGCTCCGGCGACACCGAGGCGAGGACCTCGGCCAGGGCCTGCCGATCGGTCACGTCGCACGCCGCGACGGTCACCTGCGCGCCCTGCGCCGTCAACTCCCCGGCCAGGTCCGCCGCCCCGGGGGCGTCCGCGCCGCGGCGGCTGACCAGCAGCAGATGCCGCACGCCGCGCTCGGCGACGAGGTGCCGGGCAAGGACGCCGCCCAGGCCACCGGTCCCGCCGGTCAGCAGGACGGTGCCCGCGCTGTCGAGGTCCTGCGGGATGGTCAGGACGAGCTTGCCGACGTGCTTGGCCTGGCTCATGAACCGGAACGCCTCCGGTGCCCGGCGCACATCCCAGCCCGTGACCGGCAGCGGCCGCAACGCCCCGGCCTCGAACAGCGTCACCAGTTCCCGCAGCATCTGCTGGATCCGGTCGGCGCCCGCGTCCATCAGGTCGAACGCCCGGTATTCGACGGGGCAGTCGCGGAAGTCCTCCGGAGGACGGATGTCGGTCTTGCCCATCTCCAGGAACCGCCCGCCCGGAGCCAGCAGGTCGAGCGACGCGTCCACGAACTCCCCCGCGAGCGAGTTCAGGACCACGTCCACACCCGCGTCCCTGAAGGTCTCGTGGAAGCCGAGGTCGCGTGACGAGGCCAGCCGCTCCGCTGCGACTCCCCACTCGCGCAGGACATTCCACTTGCCCTCGCTCGCCGTGGCGTAGACCTCCGCGCCCCGGTGCCGCGCGAGTTGGATCGCCGCCAGGCCGACACCGCCGGCGCCGGCGTGCACCAGGACCGACTCACCGGAGCCCAGCCCGGCAAGGTCCACCAGGCCGTAGTAGGCGGTCAGGAACACGATCGGCACCGACGCCGCGGTCGCGAAGGACCAGCCCGCCGGCACCTCGGTCAGGAACCTCCGGTCGGTGACGGCCACCGGGCCGAACGCCCCCGAGACCAGGCCCATGACCCGGTCGCCGGGCCGCAGATCGGGCACGCCGGGACCGACCTCCGTGACCACGCCCGCGACCTCGCCGCCCAACGGGCCCTCCGCACGCACGTCGTGCACCATGTCCAGCGCGTTGAGCACGTCTCGGAAGTTCAGACCCGCGGCATGCACCCGGATGCGGACCTGCCCGCGGGCCAGGGGGTCCTCGGTCTCGGGGCACGGCAGCAGGGCCAGGTTCTCCAGCACACCCTTGCCCGTCGAATCGAGCCGCCACGGGGTGTCAGGCGGCATCGCCAGCTCGTCGGCCGGGCCGACCCTGATGAGGCGGCCCGCGAGCAGCTGTCCGTCGCGCAGCGCCAGTTGCGGCTCGTCCGCCGCCAGTACCCGGCCCAGCACGCCGGCGTCGAGCGCGGCGCCCGGGCCGGTGTCGAGCAGGACGATCCGGCCGGGGTTCTCGGTCTGCGCCGAGCGCACCAGTCCCCATGCCGCCGCGGCAGCCAGGTCCGGCACCGTTTCGCCGGGCTGCGCGGCGATCGCGCCCCGCGTCGTCACCACCAGCGGGATCGGCCCGAAGCGGTCCTGGCCGAGCCAGAACTGCAGCTGGCGCAGCACCCAACCGGTCAGCTCGTGCGTGGACTCGACCACCTGGTCCGCGTCACCGGAAACGGCCAGCACGACCGCGTCCGGCGCCGGCCGGCCGTCGTCGAGAACCGCGGCGACCGCTTCCAGTCCGGTGTGGTCCTCACCGGTCCGGTCGACGGCCAGCCACCGCGCCGGCGACGCCCCGGCCGAGAAGGTGGCGTCGGCCCACTCCGTCCTGAGCAGCGTCCGATCGCCGGCGCCGGCGCCGAGCTCGCCTGCCGAAACCGGCCGCACCGCCAGCGAGCCGACCGAGAGCACCGGGGCTCCGGCGCTGTCGGCGACCGCGATCGTGACCTCGTCCGGGCCCGTCCGCGTCAGCGCCACCCGCAGTTGCGCCGCACCCGAGGCGCGGAGCACGACGTCGCCGAAGCTGAACGGCAGCCCGCCGGTCCCGGCGGAGCCCAGCTCCGCGAAGGCCGTCGCGTGCTGTGCGGCGTCGAGGAGCGCCGGGTGGATCCCGAACGACCCGGCCGACTCGCGTACGGACTCGGGCAGTTCGACCTCGGCGAAGATCTGGTCATCGCTGCGCCAGACCTTGCGCAGCCCCTGGAACACCGGGCCGTACCGAAGGAATCCGCCCTCGCGCAGCTGCTCGTAGAACCCCTCGGTGTCCACTTGCGTCACGCCGGCCGGCGGCCAGGCCCGCGCCAGGACGCCGAACAGGTCGTGCCCGCCGCCTCCCGGCGGGACGGCGCCCACGAATCCGGTGGCGTGGCGGGTCCAGGCGTCCTCTCCGTCGGGGCGCGCGTAGACGGCCACACTGCGCCGAAGCGCCTCGTCCTCGCTGTCGCCGACCACCACTTGCATCTGGACCGCGCCGTGGGCGGGCAGCACCAGCGGCGCCTCCAGGATCAGTTCGTCGAGGCGGTCGCACCCGACGCTGTCGCCGGCCAGGATGGCGAGCTCCACGAAACCGGTTCCCGGGAACACCACCGACTCCCGCACCGCATGATCGGCCAGCCACGGATGCGTCCGCACCGACAGGCGACTGGTGAACACCGCCGCGTCCGATTCGGGCGAGGGCACCACCGCGCCCAGCAGCGGATGCGCCGCCGCGGTCAGCCCCGCCGCCGACACGTCGGCCGGGCCGCTCGCGAGTTCCGGCCAGTACCGCTGGTGCTGGAACGCGTATGTCGGCAGCGCGACCCGCGCCGCGCCCCGGCCGGCGAAGGCGGGAGTCCAGTCCACCGCCACACCGTGCGCGTACGCCTGGGCCACCGCGAGCACCATCCGCTGCGGAGTCCCCTCGCCGCGGCGCAGCGTGCCCACCACGGCCACCGCCGCCGCGCGCTCCTCGACGATGTCCCGCACCGCGGGCACCAGCACCGGATGCGGACTCACCTCGACCACCGCGCCGGGTCCGGCCGCCAGCGCCGCGCAGAGCGCGTCCTCGAACCGCACGGTGTTGCGCAGGTTCCGGTACCAGTACCCGGCGTCCCACTGCGCGGTGTCCATCACCTCACCGGTCACCGAGGAGTAGACCGGGATCGCGGAGGATGCCGGCGTGATCGGCGCCAGATCGGCCAGCAACCGCTGCTCGATCCGCTCCACCGACGGCGAGTGCGAGGCGTAGTCGACGGCGATCCTGCGCGCCTGGATCTCCTGGTCCCGGCAGTCGGCCAGCAGCCGGTCCGCAGCCTCCGTGGCTCCGGCGACGACCACGGAGGCGGGCCCGTTGACGGCCGCCACCGAGATTCCCGGCCGCTGCGCGAGCAACTCCTCGACCCGGGCGGCGGACAGCGGCAGGGCCACCATCGCGCCGTCCCCGGCGAGCGTGTCCGCGATCGCCCGGCTGCGCAACGCCACCACCCGCGCCCCGTCCTCCAGCGACAGGCCACCGGCCACGCACGCGGCGGCGATCTCGCCCTGGGAGTGACCCACCACCGCTGCGGGCTCGACGCCGAACGACCGCCACACCGCAGCCAGCGACACCATCACCGCCCACAACACCGGCTGCACCACATCCACCCGCCCCAACGCCTCCTCGTCACCGAGCGCCCGCTCCAGCGACCAGTCCACGAACGGATCCAAGGCCCGCGCGCACTCCCACATCGACTCGGCGAACACCGGGGACCGCGTGTACAGGTCCTGCGCCATCCCGACCCACTGCGCGCCCTGACCCGGAAACACGAACACGGCCCGGTTCCCGGCCCGCGCGGTCCCCCGCACCACGGCCGGCGCGGGCTCACCCGCAGCGGCGGCGCGCAGCCCGGCGACCAGTTCGTCCCGGTCACCGCCCACCACGACGACCCGGTGGTCGAACGCGGCCCGCGAGCTGACGAGCGAGTGCCCGATGTCCAACGGACGCGGCGCCGGATCCGCCTCGACGAACTCCAGCAGTCGCGCCGCCTGCGCCCGCGCCGCTTCCTCGGTCCTGCCCGTGAGCACCCACGGCAGCACCCCGTCGGCACCTGCGGCGGCCGGGGGCGCAGGCGAGTCGGCCGGGGCTTCGAGGATCACGTGCGCGTTGGTGCCGCTCACGCCGAACGACGACACCCCGGCCCGGCGCGGACGATCGTGTTCCGGCCACGGCATCGCCTCGGCGAGCAGCCGCACGTTGCCTTCGGACCAGTCCACCTGGCTGGTCGGCCCGGCCAGGTGGAGCGTCTTCGGCAGCACCCCGTGCCGCAGCGCCTGCACCATCTTGATCACACCGCCGACGCCCGCGGCGGCCTGCATGTGCCCGAGGTTCGACTTCAGCGAGCCCAGCCACAACGGCTGGTCCGCGGGCCGGTCCTGACCGTAGGTCGCCAGCAGCGCCTGCGCCTCGATCGGATCACCCAGTTTCGTACCGGTGCCGTGCGCCTCGACCACATCGACGTCCGACGTGGACAGACCCGCCGCGGCGAGGGCCTGCCGGATCACGCGTTGCTGGGACGGACCGTTCGGCGCCGTCAAGCCGTTCGACGCGCCGTCCTGGTTCACCGCGCTCGACCGGAAGACCGCCAGCACCTCATGGCCGTTGCGCCGGGCGTCCGACAACCGCTCCAGCACCACCACGCCCACGCCCTCGGACCAGCCGGTCCCGTCGGCGTCGTCCGAGAACGACTTGCACCGGCCGTCCGCGGCAAGGCCGCCCTGGATGCTGAACCCGACGAAGGTGTCCGCCGCCGCCATGACCGTCACCCCGCCGGCCAACGCCAGTGAGCACTCGCCGGCGCGCAGTGCCTGCGCCGCCAGGTGCATCGCCACCAGCGACGACGAACACGCCGTGTCCACACTCACCGCAGGACCCTCCAGGCCCAGCGCGTAGGACACCCGGCCGGAGATCACACTGCCCGCGCCACCGGTGAGCGCGTGGCCCCGCAGTTGCTCGTCGGCCCGGGAGACCAGTTCGAGGTACCCGGACTGGTAGGCGCCGGCGAACACGCCGGTCGAGCTGCCCGCCAGCGAGTTCGGGTCGATCCCCGCGTTTTCCAGCGCCTCCCAGGACACTTCGAGCAGCAGCCGCTGCTGCGGGTCGGTGGCCAGCGCCTCCCGCGGCGAGATCCGGAAGAACGCCGCGTCGAAGTCGGCGACCTCGTCGAGGAACCCGCCCTCACCCGTCGCCGACGTCCCGGAGCCCGGTCCGTTCGTGCCCACCAGCGTGTCCAGGTCCCAGCCGCGGTCGGCCGGGAACAGTGTGATGCCGTCCGCCCCGTCGGCCACCAGCCGCCAGAGTGCCGCCGGGCTCGACACCCCGGCCGGGAACCGGCAGCCCATGCCCACCAGCACGACCGGATCGTCGGCGACCGGCACCGACGCCGGCCCGATCGACGGCTCGGCCGGTTCCGTCATGCCGAACCGGCCGGCGAGGTGGTCCATGAGGCGGTTCGCCGTGGGGTAGTCGAACACCAGGCTCGCAGGCAGCGCGACCCCGGTCGCCGCCTGCAACCGGTTGCGCAGCTCCACCGCCGTCAGCGAGTCGAAGCCCAGCTCGCTGAACGGCTGGTCGCTCTCGATCTCCGCGCTCGACCCGTGGCCCAGTACGGCCGCGGACGAGTCACGGACGAGGCCGAGCAGCACCTGGCGGCGGTCCGCTTCGGGCAGTCCGGCGAGCCGGTCGCGCAGTCCTCCGCGGATCGCGGTGTCGTCCCGCGTCGCGGTCAGTGCCGCTTCGGCCTCCGGGAGCCCGGACAGCAGGGCGCTCGACCGCGCCGCGGTGAACACGGGCGCGAACCGCGCCCAGTCCAGATCCGCGACGACGATCGCGGTCTCGTCGTCGTGCACTGCACGCTGCAACGCGGCGATCGCCAGCTCGGGCCGCATCGGCACGACTCCGAGCAGGCGAAGCTGCTCGCGTTGCACGGCGCCCGGATCGCTCAGCGCCCCGACCTGGTCCCATGAACCCCACCCGATCGCGGTCGCGGTGCGTCCCGCCGCCCTGCGGTGGCGGGCCAGCGAGTCCAGGTACGCGTTGGCCGCCGCGAATCCGGCCTGCCCGCCGCTGCCCCAGGCGCCCGCACCGGAGCTGAACAGCACGAACGCGTCGAGCTCCAGCCCGCGGGTGAGTTCGTCCAAGGTGTGCGCGCCGTGGGCCTTGGCCCGTACCTGCTGGTCGAGGTCGTCGGCGGTCACCGAGGTGAGCGCACGGTCTTCGCTCATGACACCGGCCGCGTGCACGACGGTCCGCAGTGGCCACTCCTCCGGGATGTCCGCCACCACCTCGGCCAGCGCCTGCCGGTCCGTCACGTCGCAAGCGGCCACGGTGACGCGGGCGCCGGCGACCTCCAGTTCCAGCCGCAGCGCGTCCGCGCCCTCGGCGTCGAGACCACGGCGGCTCACGAGCACGACGTGCTCCGCGCCGCGCTCGACCAGCCACCGCGCCGCGTACGCACCCAGCTCACCGGTGCCTCCGGTGACCAGCGCCGTCCCGGACGTCGTCCACGACGGCGCACCGGATCCGGTCACGGGTGCGTGAACGAGTCGGCGGCCGAACACACCTGACGGGCGCACCGCGATCTGGTCCTCGCCGGTCGCCCCGGGCAGCGCGGCGGCCAGCCAGCGCGCGCTGCGCGGGTCGAGCACCTCGGGCAGGTCGGCCAGCCCGCCCCACAGCGCGGGCAGTTCGAGTGCGGCGACCCGGCCCAGGCCCCACACCCCGCCCTGTGCCGGGGCGGTCACCGGGTCGTGGGCCCCCACGGACATCGCGCCGCGGGTCACCACCCAGGTCCGGGCGGCGAGACCGCAGTCCAGCACGGCTCGCAGCAACGAGGCCGTCGCCGCCAGTCCGGCGGTGATGCCCGGCTCCAGGGCGGCGGCCAGCGACACCACACCGGTCACTTCGGCACCGGACTCACAGGCTTGCTTCAGCTGCTCGGCCAGCTCGGGCCCGCTGTGGTCGAGCACGAGTGTGCTCGCGCCCAGGGCGTCCGCCACCTCCGCCGCCCAGTCGTCGTCGCGCGCGCCTTCCGGGACCACGACCAGCCACTGTCCGGCTTTCGGCGCTCCCGCGACGGCCAGCCGCTTCCATGCCTCGCGGTAGCGCCAGCCGTTCACCAGGGACTGTTCGTGGCGGCGGGCCCGCCATGAAGCCAGCGCGGGCACGACCGGCGCCACGACAGCGCCGTCGAGTCCCAGCGTCGTGGCCAGATCGTGCACGTCCTGGTGTTCGACCGACGCCCAGAACCGCCGGTCCGTCTTGTCCGCGGACGGTTCCGGGGCGGCCGGTGCCTTGTCGGGCCAGTACCGCTGGTGCTGAAAGGCGTACGTCGGCAGCGGGACCCGGACCGCGCCACGGCCGGCGAACGCCGTCGTCCAGTCCACTGCCACACCGTGGGCGGACAACTGCCCGATCGCCGACAGCACCAGGCCCGAGTCGCACTGCCCGCCGGGCTTCTGCCGGCGCAGCAGCGGCACGGCGGCCACGGTCGAACTGTGCTGCGCCAATCCGCAGAGCGCTCCGTCCGGGCCCAGCTCGACCAGCGCGGTCACGCCCTGGTCGGCGAGCCAGCGCACGCCGTCGGCGAACCGCACCGTGCCGCGGACCTGGTCCGTCCAGTACCGCGGGGAGCACAGCTCCTGTGCGGCCGCGACCCCACCGGTCAGGTTCGACACGATCGGGATCCGCGGCGGCCGGAACTCCACCGTCTCCAGAACCATCGCGAACTCCGCCAGCATCGGCTCCACCAGCGACGAATGGAACGCGTGCGACACCCGCAACCGCGACACCTTCACACCACGCCCGGCCGCAACCTCGACAACACCGTCCACGGCTTCACGCGGCCCCGAAACCACCACCGAATCCGCCGTGTTGACCGCCGCGACCGACACACTCTCCGGCAGTAGCTCGACCACTTCGGTCTCCGGCAACGAGATCGCCGCCATCGCCCCACCCGAGGGCAGCGCCTGCATCAACCGCGCCCGCGCCGCCACCACCCGGCACGCGTCACCCAGCGACCACACCCCCGCCACATACGCCGCCGTCACCTCACCGATCGAATGCCCCAGCAGATAGTCCGGAGTCACCCCGAACGCCCGCAGCAC
>NZ_JAJSYW010000090.1:0-26602 GCF_036815005.1 Streptomyces sp. IBSBF 2435
GGGCAGGGGCCGGGGGTGCGGGTGAGCGAGGCTCGGGTGCCGCCGATGACGATGTCGGTGCCGTCGGCGAGCCGTACGTGGATGGCGTTGACGACGATGCCCCGGCCGTCGCCGTAGACCACTTGCTCGTTGAGGGTGACCGTGCCGAGTTGCGGGAACGTGATCACCGTGTTGGGCGCCGGGTCGGCGGCGGTCCTGGTGTTGCCGATGTGCGCCCCGGCCAGTGTGGTCGAGCCGGTCACCGTCACCGTGCCGAGGGCGCCTGGCGCGCTCGCGGTGGCGGTCGCGGTGGCCTGGTCGGCGCTGACCAGGCCGCCGAGGAAGTGCAGCCCGCTCACGGTGGCCGTCGCGGTCGCGGTACGGCCGCTGCCCGTACCGGCGATGCCCGCCGCGTGCGTGGAGGCGGAGGTGAAGGAGCCGGTCGAAGAGCCGGCATGGGTGTCCGACAGCCCGGCGTCGTCGGTCGCCGGGTCCTCGGTGCAGGTGACGTCGGAGGGCGCGAGCGGCGCCCCCGGCGCGGCCTTGACGACCTGTGCGTGCGCGTCCATGAGCAGCGCCACGAACGTCACCGAGGTGCAGCCGGGCGGGTCGACGCCGCGCAGGACGGTGGTGTCCGCCGCGCACAGGGTGTACGTGCCGCTGCGGGCCGAGGTCGCGCTGACCTGGATGGTGCACGACTCCTGACCGGCCGCGAGGTCACCGCCGGAGGTGATGCCGTGTCCACCGGGGCTGATCGCGACCGTGCCCGAGCCGCACGTGGTGGTCGCGGACGACGGGTCGGTGACGACGAGGCCGGGCGGCAGCTGCTCGGTGAAGGACCAGCCCCGTTTCGCCGCCTCCTCCGCGGTATTGGTGACGGTGAAGGTCAGCGTGGTGTCGTCACCGACCGCCACGAGGCCGGGGTCGAAGCTCTTGCTCAGCTGCGGAGTGGCGTCCAGCAGGCGGAGGTTGTCGATCGCCGCGTCGTTCCCCGTGCCGCTGGGCTGCGCGTTGACCAGGCGGACGCCGGCGGACGGGCCGGAGAACAGCACGGCGTCATTGCCCGCGTACGTCCCGACGGCCGTACCGTCGTCGGTGGTACGCCCGGGATCCGCGCACGCGTCGATCGGATCGGTGAAGGCCGGGACGGCCCGGTCGCCGTCGAGCAGCGAGAACTGGAGCAGCGGGTGGGCAGCGAAGCAGTTGGCCGCGGCCACGTCCACGGAGAACGTCAGGAAGCGGTTCGCCGCCTGCAACGGGACGGGTTTCACCGTCTCCAGCTGCACCTTTCCCGCGCCCGGGTCGCCCGCGGTGTAGGCCGTGACGGCGTGGTTGGCGGCCGGGTCGTTCCCGGCCCACGCGCCCAGCGCCGACGCCATGGTGCGCAGCCGCGGCCAGGATGTGCCGCACGCGCTGCCGGCCGGGGCGGTCGCGGGGTCGGCCGCCGAGACCAGCCAGCCGTTGCACTCGGTCAGCCAGGCCGGGTCGGCGGTGTAGGTCTCGGCGAGTGGCGGAGCGCCGGTGTAGCCGGTCAGCAGCCGCGGGCCGCCCGGGTCGTCCTCGAACCCCTCCTGGAACAGCACAGCCGGGGGGCGGGGCGCCTCCGCCGCAGCCCCGGGGGCACGCGTGGAAGCGGCGGTCGCGTGCGGGGCGGAGGCGGGCACGGATGAGGCGGCGGCGGGTACGGCGGCGGCCAGCGCCGCCGCGAGTACCAGGGCGGCCGCCGCGGTGGCGCGCCGGGACGGTAACGACCGGTGCGGTCGGGCCTGCGGAAGTCTGAGCACGGTTTCCTCTCGTCGAAAAATCCCCGCCGCGGGGGTCGCGGCGGCTGCCGTCCGCCTCAGGGACCCCGGCGGACGGCAGCCGCCGCCCCGGTGGCGGGGGCGTACCGGGCGGCCCCGGCCGGGGCGCCGCAACCTGCGTCCCGGCCGTAACACCGGCAGCCAGTCTGCTGACGCGCGGGGCCTGCGGCAGGAGCGCACAGCGAGGACAACGTGGCGTGCGCCCCGCGCACGCGGAGCAGCGGCGCCCCCCGCCGCGACGGGCTCCCCTCACGCCGTCCGGCTGCTCCGGAGCGCCGGCCGGGACCCCCGTGATCCTCCGCGGCCGGCGCTCCCACCCGATCGGATACCGGAGTGGTCGCGGGGTCGGGAGCCGTGCGACAGCCAGGCGGGCCGGCCGCCGCAGGTGCAGGCCGTCACGAGCGCCACCCGCGTGGTGGACGTGACCATCGGCGGCAACGACGTCGGCTACCTGGGCAGCCTGTTCGCGTCCACCTGCCAGGCCTCGGGCGGCACCACATGCGCGGGCCTGGACCGGGACGCGATCAACCGGACCTTCGGTGTGCCGGCCGGACGGATCGAGAACGTCGCCGACGCCGTCCGCGGTGCCTCGCAGCAGGCCCACATCCAGCTGGTGGACTACTTCACGATCCTCCCGGACTCCGGCGCCTGCGCCGACGTGCCGCTGACCGCCGACCAGTTGGCGTTCGAGCGCGGCATCGCCTCGCGGCTCGCGACCGCGACGTCCGCGGCGGCGACCGCCACGGGGGCGGCCCGGCCGGGCGGCGGCGGACCGGTCGGCGTACCGCCTGTCACACCTTCATCTCTGCAGCACCCTTGCCACAGGTCAATGGTCCAGGCCAAGCTCTCAAGGGAAGCTACGAGGTCGCGACGCGGCCATGGCGGACCTGGAGGGTGCGGGAGATGGACGACAACGGCATGTCCGGCCCCGGCGGCGAGAGCGGGGCGTCCCCCGTGGGAGCCGCCCGGGACGGCGCAAGGGGCGGCGCAACGGGCGGCGGCGCCCGTCCCGCGTCGCTGCGCCGGCGTGCGCTGCTCGCCGCCGGCGCGGGCGCGGTCGTCGCGGGGCTCGCGGGAGCCGCCTCCGCCGGGGCCGAGTCCGCGCGGCCCGCGGACCGGACCGGCGCCAAGCCCGCTCCGAGCAGGACACCCTCGGCGGTCGGCCCGCGTCCCTTCTACATCGGGACGTACACCTCCAGCTCCGGCCAGGGCGTCGGCCTGGCGACGTACAACCCGCAGACCGGGGCGATCACCGCGACGGGCACGGTCGCCGGTGTGGCGAACCCGTCCTTCCTGGCCGTGTCCGGCACGCACCTCTACACCGTGAACGAGCAGCCGGGCGGCAAGGTGACCGCCGTATCGATCCCCGCGGGCAGTGCGCCCCGGGTGCTGAACTCGCAGAGCACCGGAGGGTCGGGGCCGTGCCACCTGTCCGTGCACCCGGGCGGCCGGCACCTGCTGAGCGCGAACTACGACTCCGGGAGCGTCGCCGTCCACCCGATAGCGGCGGACGGCAGCCTTCAGGCACGTTCCGGCTTCGTCCAGCACACCGGCTCCGGGCCCGACCCGGACCGGCAGTCCGGCCCGCACGCGCACCAGGTGCTGTCCGACCCGCAGGGCGGGTTCGTCCTGTCCGTCGACCTCGGCACGGACACGGTCTACACCTCGCGCCTCGACACGGCGACCGGGAAGCTCACGGCCGTATCGCAGGCGAGCGTCCAGCCGGGCTCAGGACCTCGCCACCTCGCCTTCCACCCGTCGGGCCGGTTCGCCTACGTGGCCTGCGAGTTGGGCAACTCCGTCATCGTCTGCGGCTACGACCCGGCGACCGGCGCCCTCACACCCGGGCTCCCCCAGCCCACCGTCCCGCAGGGCGCGCAGCCCACCGAGCGCAACTACCCCGCCGAGGTCGCCGTCTCCGGCGACGGCCGCTCCGTGTCTGTCTCCAACCGCGGCGCCAACAGCATCGCCCGCTTCTCCGTCGGCGGCTCCGGCGCGTCCCTGGCACTCCTCGACACGGTCCCCGCCGGGGGCGCCTACCCGCGCCACATCAGCCTCGACCCGACCGGCACGCTGCTCTACGCGGCCAACCAGAACTCCGGAACCGTGACCGTCTTCCACCGCGACACCGGCACCGGGGCACTCACCGCCGCCGGATCGCCGTTCGCGACACCGAGCCCGGTGTGCGTACTGGCCCAGTAGGCCTCAGCGGGACCCGGCATACGTCCGCCCGGGCGGACGATGAGGGCACCTCTCCCGGCCGGCTCAGCCGCGGCTCGGGTCCTGGGGGCCGACCCCGCGGTGAACGCGGCGCTGCCGCCTGACGTGTCCCGCCGCCGGCGGCCCCTGCCGCAGGGGAACCGGGGCGGGCCCGCGGCATGTCCTTCATGGCGTCCGACCGCACACGGACCGCACGGGTCGAGGTGAGGATGAGATGAAGCGACTGCCGACGAGGTGCCTGACCGCAGTTCTGTCCGCTGTCATCGTTGTGGCCGCCCTGGCGGGGTGCTCCAGCGACAAGCGGGGGACGGGGGATTCACCCGTCGCCAACCACCGGGGTGACGACAGCCCCGCGAACGTCACCAATTTCCCGGACCATTTCGCGAACATCGCGACCAAGTGCGTTGCGGGCGCGCCTGGTTTCCGCGCGTTCGTCACCACTCGCGAGGCGGCGCCCGTCGTACTCCCCGACCCCGCCTGCAAGGGCTGAAGGCCTCGCTGATCCAGGGCCGGGCCACCCGTGTCCCGGAACGGCGACGGTGCCGGCCGGCCCGGGGTCAGAGGTTGATGACCAGGATCCACACCGCGGCGACGAGGAACACGACTCCGATGCCGTGCTGCACCGTGTAACCCCTGCTGGTGGGTGCGCATACGGCTCGCCCTCGTACGGGTGAATAAGTAGGGGTAACGCATGAAACCCGATAGCTTGCTCTCCCTTGCGTAGTTCACGGTAATAGGAGAGACATGCGTATCAGTAGTGCCCTGACGGCCTGCGGTCTGGCCGCGGCTGTGGTGGCCGGCGGCGCCGGTGCGGCTTCGGCGATCGGCAATGACGAGGGGACCACCACCGTCAACGGCAACGGCGCCGTCCAGGCGTACGGCAACACGGTCACCGGCGGTGAACAGAGCCCGCAGCTCGGTCTGGTGCAGGGCTCGCTCAACAAGCTCTGCCTCGGCGCTCCCGTCAAGGCGAACGTCGGCTCGCTGATCGGCCTTCTGGTGCCCGTCACGGCCCAGGACATCCAGGTGCTGTCCTCGCCGCAGAACCAGCAGTGCGCCGAGAACTCGACCCAGTCGAAGGGCGACGAGCCGCTCTCGCACATCGCCGACGACATCCCGGTGCTGACCGGCAACGGCGTCGCGAACCGCTGACGCTCCATCCGCCCGGCGGCCGGCACTCCTCTGCGAGGACCGGCCGCCGGTGCGGCCGCAATCCCGGCCGGTCGGCCCTTCCTGCTGCCGACCACCATGTGCTGACGGACCCGCAGGGGCCGATCCGCCCAGCCGGTCCCGGCGTCAGGCGTCCTTCCAGCCTGCGCGGAAGGTGAGCCGGGCGGCCTGGAAGGACTCGGGCCGGGTTCTGGCGGCGAGCAGGACGCGCCATGCCGTCTGCTCCAGATCCGTCAGCCACAGGGTGCCGATGTAGGTGTGGTCGAACCCGGCCAGGTCGGCGGTGTCGGCCAGGGCCCCGCCGACCACCTTGGCGGCAGCCGCCCGGTGGGACGCGGTGATCTCGCCGAACGCGGACAGGACCTGGTGGGCGAGGCCGGCCGGATCGCCTTCCAGCGCGCGCAGGACCCGGGGGCCGATGTTGGCGGGGATGAGGTGGGGGGTGTCGGACGCCTTCCCCAGGGCCTGCCAGAAGTCGGGGTTTCCGGTCGGCGGCGGTATGGCCGCCAGCAGGTCCAGCAGGTGCGTCGCCGCGGTGAACTCCTCGCAGGCCGCTGCCGCGACCACCGCGATGTCCGCGACGTTCCGGGCGTCGAGGCCGGTGGAGTCCAGCGGGATGTCGAGGCGGCCGCGGAGGTAGTCGGCCAGCTGATCGTCGTAGGAGCGGAGGCGGGGCAGCGGCATCGGCGGTCCTGGGTCGTCGTCGGCCGGCGGCCGGTCGGCGCCGGATCACTCAGAGCGTGCCAAGCGGGTCCTGCCCGCGGTCGGCGGACCCACTCACATGGCCGGGAAGCGATTTCCGGGGCGTATCGGCGTTCCCGTACCGGTTGCCGGTGGTGCCCGGCCGCGGCCCGCCGCCGGTCCCGGCCGCCCGGGTCGTACGTCCCGGGGGCGGTCCCGGTCATCGGGGCGGGGCTGCCGGATCGCCCGGGTCGGTCCGGGCGGCCCTGGCGTCCGCGCCTTGCCCGGACGGCGGGACGCGGTCCATTGCGCGGGGCAATGCCATGAGCTGCGTCACAGCGCCAGGAGCCCGACCGCGGCTGCCGCGGGGAGCAGGGTGCCGGCAACGGCCCGGCCCCGTACGCAGATCCGGGGGTGCGCCGCCGCCAGGTCGGGGGAACGTGGCCCCGGGGCCGTCCGTGGGCGACTTAGGTCACCCTTCCCTACGGATGCGGTCGCCTGGTAGAGCTGGAGTGGTTACGCCCGCGCACCGGAAGTCCCGCCATGAACCAGGACAAGGCCACCGGCCTCCACACCTTCACGATCGACCTGACCTTCGAGGAAGGCCGGCGGCGAGCCGAGGTCGTGGCTGCGCTCGGGTCCGGCTGGGACCCGGTGGCCGCCCTGCGGAGCGAGGACGAGGCGTACGCGCTCCTCTACTCGGGCCTGGACGCCGAGCAGCAGCGCACCTACGACCTGCTGGTGGCGGCCGGTGTCCTGCCGGGGGAGGAGCCGGGCCGTGCGGCTGCCCATTGATCCGCACGCGGACATCTCCCGTCGCGCCTGGGTGGCCTGCCCCGTCTGCGACGACGCCCGCCGCTGCCCGACCTGCGCGGACCGCCGCAACTGCGACGAGCACTGGCGCTATCTGCTCTCCAACAACGGACCGGTCGTCCACCTGCAGTGCCCCCAGTGCACGCACACGTGGTCGCTGAACACCCGCCCGGCCGCCGCCCGCCCCGGCGACGGCACACCGTAGCCCGGTCCTCGGCTCGGCTCGCGCCTCGGTGAACGTTGCCTGTCGGGCCGGCCGGGACATATCCGGTCAACTCTCGGCGGCTCTGCGTGGTGGTACGCGGTAGGCCGCGCGCCAGCGGGTTTCTGCTGGGGCAGGCGGGTGAGCACGCGTGGACCGAATGTCCGGATCATTCCGCATGCACTGTTCGTGGCGGCTTGGTGTTGGCGTGAACCTGCTCGGCGGACCCTGGGGGGATGGCTGTCGGCCGTGTTCCGGTGGCGGCGGCGGGCAGGAGCCCCGGCGCACGCAGCCGCCCCGACGGGGCGGCAGACACCCAGCATGGGAGACGATCATGATGCGCAGCACCAAACGCACTCTCGCGGGCGCCTTCGCCGCGGCATTACTGGGCGCGGGCGGGCTCCTGGCCGCCGCTCCGGCCGGCGCCACCGCCAATACGGCGAACTGTTCCGCCGTGAACACCGCGCCGTTCTACTCCTCCCCCGGCGGCGGAGACAGCACCTGGGTCTACTCCGTCGCTCCCGGGGGCGGCATCAGCGACACCGGCAACGTGGCCCTCGTCAACGGCACGTGGTACCACCTCGGCCACGGCAACGGCCACAGCGACGCCTGGTTCCGCCAGGCCGACACCACCTGCTGACGCCGTCGCGTACACGCGGGTGAACAACCGCGGACGGTACGCCCGCCAGGTCCGGCCATAGGAGGCCGGCGGGCCCAGTACGCCAGACGCCCCTTCCCGGCAAGCTCGCACACCGGGAGGGGGCGCTGTCGTGCGGGTGCGGTCCGCAGCCGCCGGCAGGGCGGCACCGAGCGGGTGCCCGCTGGTGGCGGGGCCGGCGGATAGGGTTGCGAGGTGTTCGACGCCGAGGCACGGAAGCGGGTCCGGGGACGGTTGCTCGCAGCCGCTGAGGACGATGGCGGCACCGCCGGGGCTGCGGTCACCGGGCCGGATGCGCTCGGCGCGGCCGACCGGTGGTCGGACATCGACCTGGCGTTCCCGGTCCACGGCCGGCTTGACGCGGCCCTCGAACGCTGGACCACGCGGCGGGACAAGGGACGGACGAGGGAGGAACGCGATGCCGCTGGACTCGGAGCCGTTGCGGGCGCTGGGGTTCTTGACGATCGGCCTGTTCGACCCCGCGGATCCGCGGCGGGGGCACGAGTCGACCCTGGAGATCATCGAGCTCGGTGAGCGCCTGGGCTTCGACAGCGCCTGGGTGCGGCACCGCCATCTGCAATACGGGATCTCCTCGCCCGTCGCGGTGCTGGCGGCGGCCACACAGCGCACCAGCCGTATCGGCCTGGGCACGGCGGTGATCCCGCTGGGCTGGGAGAATCCGCTGCGGCTCGCCGAGGATCTGGCGACGGTCGACATCCTGTCGGGGGGCCGGCTCAGCCCGGGGGTCAGCGTCGGCCCGCCGATGCACTACGGCCGCGTCAAGCAGGCGCTCTACGGTGACACCGCCGACAACCAGGACTTCGGCTACGAACGGGTGCTGCGGCTGCTGGACTTCGTGCGCGGCGAACCCGCCAGCGACTTCAGCGGGACCGTGGGCTTCGAGGCGTTCTCCGACCGCGTCCAGCCCCAGGCACCGGGACTGGGCAGCCGCATGTGGTACGGCGGCGCGAGCCTGCGGTCCGCCCGGTTCGCGGGCGAGCACCGCATGAACTTCCTGACCAGCAGCGTCGTCAAGGCCGAGGAGTCCGAGGACTTCGCCGCGATCCAGCTCTCGCACGTGCGGGCCTTCCGCGAGCAGCACCCCGACGCGGGGCGGGCCCGCGTCTCGCAGGGGCTCGTGGTCATCCCGACCGACAACGCCTCGGCGCAGCAGCGTTCCAGATACGAGGCCTTCGCGCGCGAGCGCCTGCCGCGTACCGCCGTACCGCACGGACCCGCGCGCCTGATGTACGCGCCCGACCTCGTCGGACCCTCCACGCGGCTCGCCGAGCAGCTCTACGCCCACGCCGCCTTCCGGGAGATCGACGAGGTCGCCTTCGCGCTGCCCTTCACCTTCGAGCACGACGACTACGTCCAGATCCTCACCGACATCGCCACCGTACTCGGGCCCGCGCTGGGCTGGCGGCCCGCCGAGACCTGAGTCCCGCGCGGGCTGCGCGACGGCGGGCGGCGGGGCAGCGGGGCTCAGCCCGCGGTACGGCTGCTGCCGGCGGCCAGGGAGCAGCCCGTCCAGACCAGTGCCACGGCCAGCGCGTCCTCGATCACCGCCGCGGGCCAGTCGGGACGGCCGTACTGCCCGGCCGTCAGCCGCCACCAGGCGCCGGCGAATGCGGCACCGGCCGCGGCGATGCCGCCGAGGACCGCGGCGACGGCGAGCGTGGGCGCCGGGACCGCAGGGCAGGCCTGGTGATCACGGCCGTCGAACGTGTCGGACCGGTCGCCGCCCTCGTCCCGCCCCGATCTGGCGGCCAGCACGGTGGCGGCCAGCGCGCCCAGGACGACGCGGGGTATCAGGCCGGGCGCGCCGAGGCGGCTCGGGGTCTGCGGGAGCTTGTCCGCGACCAGCTCGCCGAGGGCCGCGGTCGCGGTCGCCGCCCGGACGGGGCGCCTGGCCAGCAGCGCGAGCGGTCCCGGACGCGGATCGAGCGTGCGGGGGGCGCTCATCGAGACGGCCGCCAGGCCGATCTGGCTGCGCAGCCCGGACGCCGCGCCGGCCAGCCCGGCTCCCGCCAGCACGGGGATCGGCGCCCTCATGAGCGCGGCTCCGCGGCCACCAGGACGCCGTACGTCACCAGGCCGTACACGAGGTGCGGCACCGCGTCGGAAAGCCAGTCGGCGCCGGACCAGGTGCGGGGGTCGCTGACCTTGAGGTCGGCCATGGACAGGTCGGTGGCTGCCATGGCCAGGGCTCCGGTCAGTACGCCGCCGGCCCACCAGGGCAGCCGCAGGCCCGCTCGCCGCATCACCGACACGGCGGTGCCTGCGGCCACTCCCACGGCGATCCCGGACAGCGCGCCCAGCCCGGTCAGCCGGCTTTCCCGCGTTCGCCCCTCACCGGGGACGCCGAGACCGGCCTTCGCGGCCAGCGCGACCACGGTCCGCTCGGGCACGTCGCTCGCGGGTCTGCCGCGCAGCGCCATGTCCCCGTAGGTCATCGCGTTCAGCAGTGTCGTACCGGCGGCCCCGGCGACGGATCCTCGTATCAGCGTTCCCATCATGGTGTGCGGATGCCCGGCGCGCGGTGACCGAAACCACACGTTTTGCCGGATATACCCCCTGGTCGTCCCGCGGGAAGGGCGCGGGCCCGACGTCAGCCGCCTGAACGCCTGAACGCCTACGGGATGATGCCGCGTGCGGCACGGACGAGGTCGGCGTTGGTCTCGGCTGTCGTCCCGTCCGGCAGCTGGAGCACGTCTTCCAGGCCGATCCGCATGTCCAGCCGAAGGGACGCGGCCATCTCCAGGACGGCCCAGGCGGCCTCGTCCCCGCCGTGGAGCAGGACCGGCGATTCCGCGGCGGGGCGGAGTTCGCCGAGAAGCCCGGCTGCGGTACGGGGCGCGGTCCGCGGATCGGTGTCCGTGATCTCGGCCAGGACGCGCAGGACGCGGTGGGAGTCCGTCCAGCCGAGGAAGCGCCGCACTGCCTGTGTCCCCGAGTAGATGCCCGCTTCGATGCCGATGCCCCGGTCCAGCAGGGTGGCGGCGACCGTGGCGGCGCCGTCCTCGTGCCAGTTCACCGAGGCGTGGTCGGGGAGGACCGTCCAGGAGCAGACCTGGGACGCGCGCTCCGCGGGGTCCGGTGTGGCCCAGGCCCCCGTGGTGACGCCGACGGGGACGCCCGGGGCGGCGGCCCGCACGGCGGTGAGGGCCGCGGCGACGGCGGCGGGCTCCAGCGTGTCCTCGCCGTCAGCGTTCCTGGGGTGCAGGTGGATGTCCCGGGCGCCGGCGGCGACGGCCGCGCGGGCTGCCGCGGCCAGCTCCTGCGGGGTCACGGGGAGGTGAGGGCATTCGGCGCGCGTTCTGGCACCGTTCAGACACACTTGCAGCATGAGCGTGATCCTCCCAGGCTCGCCGACCGGCCAGGGGCCGCGGCAGCGCTCTGCCGGACAGGGCCGCTCCGGCGCCGGACAGGACCGCCAGTGAGCCGATGGCCATGAGCACGAAGCCCATACCGCCATCCCCGATACCGCGACGCGAATGAGGCTGCCCACCGGAGACCGTCGCCTCTGTGCCGGTCTCCCGCCTGGCCTGCCCAGCATCCCACACGGCCGAACGGGCGTGCACCCACCGCCTGACGGCGGTTCACGGGGCATACGGTCGGGGAAATCCGTCAGCGGCGGCGGGTGTTGAGGCGGGCGGCCTGGCGGGTCAGGTGGTCGCGTTCAGCGAGGTTGGGGGCCTTGGAGGCCGCCTCCGCGTACAGGCGGGCCGCTGTCGTCAGGTCGCCGTCGCGCTCGTGGAGGTATGCCGCCACGGCGGTGTGGCGGGGCAGGGAGTCGTCCAGCGCCGCGAGCGCGGCCAGGCCGGCGCGTGGTCCGTCGGCCTCGCCGACGGCCACCGAGCGGTTGAGCCGGACGACCGGGCTGTCGGTCAGAAGCGCGAGCTCGTCGTACCACTCGACGATCTGCACCCAGTCGGTCTCCGCTGCGGTGGGCGCGTCCGCGTGGAGTGCCGCGATGGCGGCCTGGGCCTGGAATTCGCCCAGCCGGTCGCGGGCGAGGGCCGCTTGCAGGATCCCCACGCCCTCGGCGATCACCCTGGTGTCCCACCGGCTGCGGTCCTGCTCGGCGAGCGGGACGAGGCTGCCGTCGGGCGCGGTGCGGGCGGCGCGCCGGGCGTGGTGGAGCAGCATGAGGGCGAGCAGCCCCGCCGCCTCGGGGTGGTCGATCGCGGCCGCGAGCTGCCGGGTGAGCCGGATGGCCTCGGCGGCGAGGTCGACATCGCCGGAGTAGCCCTCGTTGAAGACCAGGTAGAGGACGCGCAGCACCGTCGCGACGTCGCCGGGCTGGTCGAAGCGCACGTCGGAGACGGCGCGCTTGGCCCGGCTGATGCGCTGCGCCATGGTCGCCTCGGGCACCAGGTAGGCCTGGGCGATCTGGCGGGTGGTCAGCCCGCCGACGGCGCGCAGGGTGAGCGCGACCGCGGAGGACGGCGTCAGCGTCGGGTGGGCGCACAGGAAGTAGAGCTGGAGGGTGTCGTCCAGCCCGGGCGCGGGCCCGGGGGCCGGCTCCTCGTCGAGCAGGTCCTCACGCCGGCGGCGGGCGGTGTCCGCCCGGGTCGCGTCGAGGAAGCGCCGCCAGGCGACGGTGACCAGCCAGCCCTTCGGGTCCCGCGGCGGGTCGGCCGGCCAGACGCGGACCGCCTCGATCAGCGCGTCCTGGACGGCGTCCTCGGCCGCCGCGAAGTCGGCTCCGCGGCGGACGAGGATGCCGAGCACGCTCGGCGTGAGGCTCCGGAGCAGCAGCTCGTTCACCGGGAGGTCACTGCGTGATGGTGGGCGGCTCGGTCAGGAACGGGCGCAGTTCGAGCCACTCGTGGATCGGCCTGCCGCCCGCGCCGGGAGCGGCGGACAGTTCCCCGGCCAGCTCGACGGCCCGCTCGTAGCTGTCGACGTCGATCACCATCCAGCCGGCGATGAGGTCCTTGGTCTCGGCGAACGGGCCGTCGGTGATCGGCGGGCGGCCCTCGCCGTCGTAGCGGACGAACATTCCGCCGGGGGCGAGTGCCTGGCCGTCGACGAATTCGCCGCTCTTTTCGAGCCGGGCCGCGAAGTCGTTCATGTACTGCATGTGGGCCGAGATCTCGTCCGGCGTCCACTGGTCCATGGGCACGTCGTTGACCGCCGGCGGGGCGCCGCGGTAGTGCTTGAGCAGCAGATACTTGGCCATCGCATGTCTCCTCGGTGCCGGTGCGACCCCATTGTGGCCGCCTTCACCGCGGGGACGGAGCCAGGCACGCGTTCTCGACATCGCCGCCCGATTCTTTTGTTCGCGCAGAGGAACGCGGGCGAGCCGTCCGTCCGAGCCGGGCAGTGCCGCCGTCCGAAAGGGCGCGCCTGTCGCGTTCTCCGAGGCTGACGGAGGGGTGCGCCGGGCGCGGCGCCAGCAGCCGGACGCCCGGGGGGAACGGTCGTGGCGGGCGTCACATCGTGCGGTGGTGCCTCGTCCTCCTTCCCGCCCGCACCTTCGCGGTACGCCGCATGCGCACCTGGACGGTCGACCGGCTCCACCCCGACGTCGAACTGTGGGACGGCCGCGGGTCGTTCAGCCGCCCTCGGCGCTGAACGGGCCGCCGGAGGCGAAGGCCCGAGCGGCGAAGTTCCCGCCGATGCGGCGGTGGGCGGCGGCGTCCGGGTGGATCTGGTCGGGCAGCGGCAGTTCGGCGAAGTCCGCTTCGCCGTAGAGGTCACGGCCGTCGACGTAGAACAGGTTCGGGTCGTCGCCCGCCCGCTGCTTCACCAGGCGGCTCAGCTCGTCCCGGATGACGTTGAGGGTCAGTTTGCCGGCGGCCCGTTCCCCGGGGTCGCCCATGGCGCGGAATTGGAGCCTTCCCTCGCTGACGCTGCTGAAGTCCGGGACGCTCGGGCCGGGGGTGTCCTCGTGGATGGGGCACAGCAGGGGTGAGACGACCAGGAGCGGCGTGCCGGGGTGGCCCTCACGGATGGTGTCGAGGAAGCCGTGCACCGCCGGGGTGAAGACGCGCAGCCGCATCAGGTCGGCGTTGACCAGGTTGATGCCGACCTTGACGCTGATCAGGTCCGCGGGAGCGTCCCGCATGGTCCGCGCGGTGAACGGGTCGAGCAGGGCGCTGCCGCCCAGGCCCAGGTTGACCAATTCCACGCCGCCGAGGGAGGCGGCGAGCGCGGGCCAGGTGGTGGTGGGGCTCGCGGCGTCGGAGCCGTGGCTGATCGAGCTGCCGTGGTGCAGCCACACCCTGCGGTCCCCGGCAGCGACGGGCTCGACAGGAGCGTCGGTGCGCAGGGCGAGGAGTTCGGTGGTCTCGTTGTGCGGCAGCCAGATCTCGACGTCCTTGGCGCTGCCGGGCAGGCCGGTGAAGCGGAGGGTGCCGGCCGGGCCGGGCCGGCTCTCGATGGTCCCGGTGGCCATGTCGACCGTCAGGGTGTTGCCGCCCTTCACACCGGCCTGTCCGGCCAGGCGGCCGTCGACGAGGAGGTCGTACACGCCGTCCGGGCCGGGCGGGGCGCCCACGTAGACCCGCTTGGTGGGCAGCGTGTCCAGCTCGACGGCGGTGGCCCGGGTGCGGAAGACCAGCCGTACGCCGGACGGCTGTGCCTCGACCATGGCCAGCTGGCCGTCGGGGAACTGCTCGCGGACCCAGGCGGGCAGCCGGTGCGGCAGCACGCCCCGCGCGGTGCGCTCCAGGTCGAGGGCGCCGCGCAGCAGGTCCGCGGTGATGGGTGTGGTGATCCAGTCGTCATCGGTGTGCATGGTCCCAACCTGTTTGGTCAGAGTGTCTGTTCGGCTTCGCCGGTGCGCCGCGCGGGCAGCGTCATCCGGCCGGTACGGGCGCCCGGTCAGGGGGCGGGCCAGTTCCGCAGCAGGGCGTCGAGGGCGTCCACGATCCGCGGCCAGGTCTCCTGCGAGTCGGGGCTGCTGTGGCTGAACCCGCCCCCCGTCTCCAGGCTGACGTAGCCGTGGAAGACGCTGCCCAGCAGCCGGACCGCGTGTGTCTGGTCCGGCTCGGCCAGGTCGTAGCCGCGCAGGATCGCCCGCGTCATCTGCGCGTGCCTCACCCCGGCGCTGGCGGCGGCCGTCTCCGGGTCCAGCCTCAGCTGGGCCGCGGCATAGCGGCCGGGGTGCTCCCGGGCGTAGTCGCGGTAGACGTCCGCGAAGGCGGCCAGGGCGTCCTTGCCGGCCCGCCCGGCCAGTGCGGCGGCGCCCCGGTCGGCGAGCTCCTCCAGGGCGAGCAGGGCGATCCGGGTCCTGAGGTCCTGGGAGTTCTTCAGATGCGAGTACAGGCTCGCGACCTTGACGTCGAAGCGCCGGGCGAGCGCCGAGACGGTGACCTGGTCGAAGCCGACCTCGTCGGCCAGCTCCGCTCCCGCCCGGGCCAGCCGTTCCGGGGTCAGCCCTGCGCGTGCCATAGCCTTGCTCCCCTCTGGTGAGACCTATTATGCATTTGCCTAATAGGTTTAGGCAAATTAGCCTGGCCCGTATGACACCACTGACCGAGCGGGAGATCCGTGCCGCGTTCGTGAACTGCACCAAGGGCGAGGCGAAGCGGCTGTCCGTCCCGCGCGACCTGGCCGACCTGCCCTGGGAGGACCTGGACTACCTCGGCTGGCGGGATCCGCAGGCCCCCGACCGCGCCTACCTCGTCACCGAGCTGGACGGCCGCCCGACGGCCCTCGCGGCGCGCTGCCCCAGGCCCGCCTTCTCGCAGACGCGGCGCAGCATGTGCTCGGTGTGCGTGACCACCCATACCGGCGGCGTCTCCCTGATGGTCGCGCCGAAGGCGGGGAAGGCCGGGCAGCAGGGCAATTCGGTGGGCATCTACATATGCGGCGACCTCGCCTGCTCGCTCTACGTGCGGGGCAAGAAGGACGCGGGCGCCGGCTCCCGGATCCACGAGACGATCACGTTGGAGGAGAAGATCCAGCGGACCGTGGCGAACATTGCGGCCTTCGTCGCCAAGGTGACCGCGTGACCCCCTCGCCGAAGTGGCCGCGTGGCCTCGCCGGGGTGACCGCGCCCCCTTCCGGCGCGCCCGCGCTTCCCGCGCGGGCACGCGGTTCGCAAGCGCGGGATCCGGCGTCTCGTTACGGGTCCGTGAATTTCTGATTTTGTCCCCTTGGGGGCGATAACAGGGCTACGGTTTGACCAGGCAAGTGCCGGATGGCCAGGAAGTCCGCGTACGTTCTCGGCCGGGTCCGGCACCGGCGGTCGTCGTCGCCCACCGCGGCGGGGACGGAGCCGCGGCGGCCTCTCGTGTTCCGAGGTTGTTCCAGCTCGTCGTGGATGGAGCGGTGATGGCCGGGCGTCGTAGTCGGGGAATGCGTCAGGAGCCGGTCGGAGCGGGCCCGTACGGGGAGGGCCTGGTCCATGAGGTGTTCCGCTCCCAGATCGTGGTCGGCGACGGGGCGATCGCCGTGCAGATCCTGCCGGACGAGGCCACGACCGTCGGCGCGGGAATCGATCCGGCCGTCCTGAGCCTCCAGGCCCTCCCCCCGCTGCGCGCGCTGCGTGATCGCCGGCCGCTGGTCGGCCGGGCGGAAACCGTCGAGCAGGTGGCCGACGGGCTGCTGGCCGGCCGGAGCACCCGGTTGTTCGGCGCACCCGGGCTCGGGCGGTCGGCGGTGGCGCAGGCGGTGGTCGACCGGCTGGCCGAAGGCGGAAGCGCGGGCGCGCAGTTGCTCGGGGGCGCGGAACCCCACTCGCTCGATTCGCTCTACCGCCGGCTGGCCCGGCTGTTCTTCGGGGTCGTCTGGTACCAGCCGGACGAGCCGGTGCTGCGCGCCGCGACCGCCCGGCTCCGGCCTGGCGGTGTGATCGTGGTGACCGACTGCGAGCTGGAAGCAGCGGACCTGACCCGGCTGGCCGGTACGTTCCCCGACTGCGTCTTCCTCCTCACCTCCACGCCCAGGACCGGGCCCGGTGGTGTCACCGCCCGTGAGGTGCCCCCGCTGACTCCCGGCCAGGCACGGGAGTTGGTGGAGCGCCGGCTCGGCCGGCCCCTGCGAGGTGCCGAGCCGGCGCAGGTGGCGCGGGCGTACGAACTCGCGGAAGGCCAGGTGGCACGGCTGATCGTGCTGGCGGCCTTCCTGGAGCGCGCGGCTGCCGACCCCCGGCAGACCGAGCGCGTCGAGGTGTCGGTCGCGGACCAGATCGCCCTGCTGGTGTCCGGGCTGGCCGGACCCGCACGCCGGGTTCTGACGGCGCTGGCGGGCTTCGGCCCGTGCCCGGCGCCGCTCATCCCGCTGCTCACCGGGACGGCCGGGGACACGGCCGCGCTCGCCGACCTCGACCGGGCCGGACTGGTCGCCGCGACGCAGGACGTCTGGGCGGCGATCCCGGAGGCCGCGCAGGCGGCGGCGCTGGACGGCGGAAAGCCGGACCCGAGGGTCGCGGGCGAGAGTCTGCTGGCGGCGTTCGCCGCGGGAGCCGGCCTACGTCCCGCGCCGCGCCTGTCGCTGGCGGTCGCCGAGGCGCTGTGCGCCGAGCGGGACTGGGATCTGGCGGCACGATTCGTCCGGGCCGCCGCGCCGTCCGTGCTCGCGTCGGGCCAACTGGCCTTATGGGGCGCGCTGCTGGTGCTCGGTGTGCGCAGTGCGACAGCGGCCGGGCGCGATCGGGATCTGCGCTGGTTCCTGGAACAGCAGCACACGGAGGCGCTGGTCCGGGGCGACCGGGTCGCCGCCGCGTCGGCGCTCGCCGCGCTGGCCGCATGCCTGCGCACCCACGTGATCGCGGCACCGGGTGCGGGGCCGCCGCACCCGGGCCGGCCCCGTCGCGCGCTGCGCGGCGCCCGCCGCGTGTTCGCGGCCGGCCACGGAGCGGTCGGAGCGCTGGCCGTCGCCGCGGTCGTCGGCGGCGCCGTCGCCGTGGCCGCGGTGACCGGGAACGCGACCCCCGGCGCGAGCGGGCCGGGGCCTTCCGGCAGCGCCCACCCGCGGAGCGCGACCACGGGGGCTGGTACGGCCGCCACCTGGGACGTAGCGCTCCAGAGCCAGCCGCTGACCGCGCTCGCTGAGTCCGCATACTCGGTGACGGCGCAATATCCCGTCGTGTCCGCAGGAGTCGCGGACGCCGCCTTGCGCCGGCAGGTCGACCAGCGGCTCCAGCAGCCGGTGGTCGCCTGGGCCGTGGCCGTCTTCAACGACGTTGCCAGCCAGGCGCAGTTCGGCGATCCCATAGCGCCCGGAAAAGTGGCCGACGAGCAGACCACCGTCGACCAGGCGGGGAATCTCCTCTCGCTCTACTACTCCTTCCACGCCTCCGACCAGGCGGGCGGGGACTCCGACACGGCGCTGGTCGTGCGCAAGGACACCGGCGCGGCGGTGCCGCAGAAGACGATCCTCACGGCCCGGGCCGCGACGCCGGCCGGTGCGGCCCGGCTGATCTCCCTGCTCGCCGCCCGCGGCTACCGGACGGCAGACGGCCCGGGCTGCGACGCGCTGACCCCCCGGACGCTGGCCGCCGGGGTGATGACGCTGACCGGTCAGGGCGTGCAGTTCCACCTCGGTGCCGAATTCGTGTGCCGCACCACGGCCGGCACCGGTACGACGATCCCGTTCGGCCAGCTGTCGGGACTCGTCGATCCCCAGGTCCAGGCGTGGGCCACCGGCACGGAGAAGTAAGCGGACGAGGCGGCGCGGGCGGCCGGCGGAACGGATGCACCACGAGAGGGCGCGAATGGAACGGAAGGGATCGCGCGGGCGATCGGGAAGACAGGCGGCCGGTGCCGCGGTCGCGATGACTTTCAGCAATATCGTCGGCTCCCAGGTGATCGTCGGGAACGGCAATGTGGCCCTCCAGGTCACCCTGGGGGGCGCCTCGGCCCTCACCGACAGGTCGCCGGCCCTCCCCGCGGCGCTGCGTGAGCTGCCGGTTTTCCGCGCGCTGCCCGGCCGCCGCCCGCTGGTCGGACGGACCGGCCTCGTCGAGCCGACCGCGGCCGACCTGTTGGCGGGTCGAACGGTGCAGCTGTGCGGGGCGGACGGCGCCGGCCGGCTGGCGGTGGCCGAGGCGGTCGTGGCCCGGCTGGCGGAGCACGGCGTACGCGGCGTGCAACTGCTCGGCGGTACGGAGCCGCACACCCTGGAGTCGCTCTACCGGCGGCTGGCCGAGCTGCTGCTGGGCGTCGTCTGGCACCAGCCGGACGAGGCGGTGCTCCGGACCGACACCGCGCGACTACGGCCGAGCGGCGTGATCGTGGTGACCGACTGCGACCTGCCGGCGGCCGATCTCGACCGCCTGGTCGGCACCTTCCCCGACTGCGTGTTCCTGCTGACGTCCCAGCGGCAGACCCTGCACGCTTCCGGCGTGGTCCGCGACGTGCCGGCGCTGGGCCAGGACCAGGCACGGGAGCTGGTGGAGCAGCGCCTGGGCCGACGGCTCAGCGGCATCGAGAACGTGCAGGTCGCCCGGGCCCACGAGCTGGCCGAGGGGCAGGCGGCCCGGCTGGTCGTCCTGGCGGCCTTCCTGGAGCGCGCGGTCGCGGACCCGCGCAGCACCCGGCGGCTCGACCTCCCGGTGCCGGACCAGATCGCGCTTCTGATCTCGGGGCTGAGCGAGCCCGCCCTGCGCGGGCTGATCGCGCTGGGCTCGTACGGCCCGCTGCCGGCCGCGCTGTTCGGGCCGCTGACGGGACTGCCGGCCGCCGGCGCCGGCGCGGAGCTGGAGCGTGCCGGGCTCGCGCAGCTCCACGCCGGGACCTACGCCGTGACGGCGGACTGCGCCTCGGTACTCGCGCGGACCGGGGAGGTCCCGGACGCGCGGGTCGCCGCCGAAGGGCTGCTGCTGCTGATCCGGGAGGCGACGTCGCCGAGCCCGGCCGCCGGGGAGGCGGGGGCCGGCGGCGCGGGGCCGAATCCGGCGGCGCCGGTCCCGGGCACGGTCCCGGCAGCGTCGCCGGTTCCGCTGCCGGACGCGCGGCTGTGCCTGGCCGTGGCCCAGGCCCTGGTCGCCGCGGGCGCCAAGGACACCGCCTCCCGGCTGATCCGCGCGAGCGGGCCGCCGGCCCTGGCCGGCGGGAGCCTGACCACCTGGGCGAAACTGGCCGCCCTGGGCGTGCAGTGTGCGACGGCGGCCGGGCGGCCGGAGGACCTCGAGTATTTCCTCAACGAGCAGCACACCGGCGCCCTCGTGCGCGGCGACCGGATCGCCGCAGCCGCGGCACTGGCCGCGCTGGCGGAGCTGCTGGCCCACCCCGGGGTGATCCCCCACCTCGGCGGAGCAGCCCACCACGGCTCGCACCTCGCGTCGGGCGGCAGGGAGACCGCCCGGGTGTCCCGCGCCCGCCGAGTCACCCGGGCCTCCAGGCGTGTCCTGAGCGCCGGGCACGGAGCGGCGGGGGTGGGCGTCGCGGTCGTCGTCGTGGCGGCGGCGGCCAGCGCGGTGGCGCTCACCGGCGGCCACTCCTCCCCCTCGGGCGCGCGCGTCTCTCCCCCGGCCGCGCCGGGTGACGCCGGATCCACGACAACCGCGACCGGACCTGTGCGGCTCGCGTTCAGCGCGCACGACGACAGCTCTTCGCACGGCGCTCCGAGTCCCTACCGGGTCCAGGCGAAATACCCGGTGGCGTCCGGCATGGCCGACGCGGCGGTGCAGAACACGGTCAACGCGGAGCTGCGCGCCCCGGTGGACCGGACGATCGCTTCGTTCACCGGCCGGACCACCCAGCAGGACGCGGGGATCCCCGGGACCGATCCGGCCACGCTGGACATCTCGTACACGGTCTATCAGACGGGGAAGGTCGTCTCGGTCAAGTACCTGGCGTACGTGCACAACAGCGGTGCGGCCGACGTCAGCTACGAGGTCTTCACCGTGACGCTGCGGACCGACAAGGGCGCGCTGCTCGGCTCGGACGACATCCTCGCTCCCGCGGCCTACACGCAGGCCGGGATCGACACGCTGAGCGCCGGCCTGCAGGCGCTGCCGGAGATCAGCGACTGCGACAGCCAGCCCGGGTGGAGCAGCGCGGACCTCAGGCAGACCCTGTCCGACATGCGTACCAAGGGCGGGGTGGCGCTCAACGTCACCCCGGCCGGGATCGAGTTCAGCTTCGGGGACGACACGATCTCGGGAACCGCCTGCCAGCCGGTGGGCCTGCTGCCGTTGTCCGGGCTGGTCGGGCTGGTCGAGCCGTCGCTGGCCGCCCTGGTGGGCCCGCCGGAGCCGATCGGGTCCACGCCGCCACCGACCGGGACGGCAGCCCCGGCCACCCGAGCCCGGACCTGACAAGACCAGACCAGACATGAGCGGACGAGAACGGAAAGGCGGGCCGGCTCCATGCGATTCGGACGGGCACGAGGGAGAGACGAGCAGCCGGCCACCCCGCAGCGGCTGGACATCAGCGGAGTGAGCGGCGGCTCGATGGTGGTGGGCGTCGGATCCGGCAACACCTTCGTCCAGGCGTCGGCGCTCGGCGCGCAGGACAGCTCGGAGCGGCTGGAGCAGGCGCTGACGGCCCTGCGCGGCAGCGTCGAGGCCCAGACGGGCGCGCTCCGGGGGCCTGCCCTGGCGCAGGTGTCGGTCCTGGACCGGGCCGCGCGGGAGGACCCGCCGGACGGCCAGGCCCTGGAACACGCGCGGGACTGGTTCGTACGCAATCTGCCGGCCATCCTTCCCGCGCTCGGCCAGGTGCTCGTCCATCCGACCGTCGACACCGCCTTGCAGGCGGCGGCCCGGATCGCGGGGGGAGCGGCCGGCGCGGCGGACGCGCAGGAGAGCTGACTCGTACGGCACCGGTCGTGCCCCGGGACCGGGCCGGTTTCGGCACACTGTCCCCATGCGCCCTGATCCCGCCCCGCTGCCCGGCCTCGCGACGGACCAGGAACTGGCGGCGGGCTACCGCGTGGTGCACTGCGCCATGTGCGGGCACCGGCTGACCGGCCGGGAGGCGCGGATGCGGGGTCTGGGCGAAGGCTGCGCGCACAAGTTGGGCCTGCGGGAGGTACGCGGACCCGGGCGGTTCGAGGTCGAGCAGGAGCCGCTGCCCGAGGCATGACGCGTGCTCACGCCCTTCCGGGGGCCCCGGGCACCACGGGAGCCGTCGGCGGGAGAAGCTCACGGGTGAGCAGGGTCGCGCCCGCGACCGCGCCCGGCATCAGCAGCACCGCGACGAACGGCACCAGGAAGGCCAGCACCAGCGGCACCCCGAACCCGAGGACGAGCGCGAGGCGTCCCCGCATCAGCCGCAGTTGCTCGCGCAGCCCGACCCCGCGGCGCTGCATCGACACCGACGCCAGCTCCTGGGTGAGGAAGAAGCCGGAGACGCAGAAGCCGACGACGGGCACCACCGTCTGGCCGATTCCCGGTAGGAAGCCCGCCACGAACAGCACCACGGCGAACGCGGCCACCCGCACCAGCAGCCGTACGCTGTCGCGCAGCCCGATCCACAGCTCCTGCCACAGCGGCCGTTCCAGCGGCGCGGGCGCGCCGCCCTGCGACTCGTCGACCCGGCCTGCCAGCGCCTCGTAGAAGGGCTGGCCCACCAGCAGCGTGACCGCGGTGAAGGAGACCACCGCGAGCAGCAGCCCGCCGCCCACCACCACCGCAACCGTCAGATCGCGGAACAGGTCGCGCCAGGCGGCGGCCCAGTGGTCGGCGAAGGGCGTCGCCCAGGCCACCAGATCGTCCGACCAGATCACCAGCGCCACGAGCGCGACCACGTAGCCGGCGAAGCTGATCAGGGCCGGCACCATGCCGAACAGCCAGTCCCGCGGATGCCGCAGCGCCCACTTCTGCCCCCGCCACAGCAGGGTCACTCCCCTGCCCAGGTCGCCCACGTGCCCGGATCCCGCGGCCATCACGCCCGCACCCGCCGGCCCTGACGCTCCCGGCACGCACCGGAGCGAGCCGGCGGCCACGCCTTCACATAACTCACCTTGGACATGTCTCCCGCCTGTCCACGCGGACGCCCGCACGAACCACCCTGTGGCCGCACACTACGGAAACGTCCGTCCGCGACTGCAGGAACCCCTCCGCCTCCAGGGCGCGCAGCGCTTCGCGGACCGGTACGCGCGGGACCTGTGCTCGGGCACCGCACACCCTGTTGAATACAATCGCCGCACCGGCAGCGGAAGGATCGAGGTGGCGAACGTACCGCAGTGCGGTCCCGGCCCCTCCGGTCCGCGCGGCCCCGGGCACACGTACTCCCGCGGAAAGAGGAGCAGTTGACCGCCTTCCGTGCCGTGCCGGCCCGCTTCGGGGTCGATCCGTACATCCTGGCCATCCTCACGACCGTCGGCGTGGCGGCGCTGCTCCCCGCGCGCGGCGGCGTCGCCGACGGCCTGTCCGGCGTCACGACCGCCGCCATCGCCCTGCTGTTCTTCCTCTACGGGGCCCGGCTCTCGCCGCGTGCCGCGCTCGACGGGGCCAGGCACTGGCGGCTGCACCTGACGATCATGGCGTCGACCTTCGTCCTCTTCCCGGCGCTCGGGCTGGCCGCCCGGGCGATCAGCACGCCCGTCCTCGGCTCGGAACTCGCCAGGGGAGTGCTGTTCCTGTGCCTGCTGCCGTCGACCGTGCAGTCCTCGATCGCCTTCACCTCGCTGGCCCGGGGAAACATCGCGGGGGCGGTCTGCGCGGCGTCCTTCTCCAGCCTGCTGGGTATCGCGGTCACCCCGGTGCTGGCGTCCGCGCTGCTCGGCGGCTCGGTCCGGATCGACGCCGGGTCGGCGGTGACGCTGGTCCTGCAACTGCTGCTGCCGTTCCTGCTCGGCCAGGCGGCCCGGCGCTGGACCAGCGACTGGCTGGCCGCCCACAAGCCCGCGGTGACCATGGTCGACCGGGGGTCGATCCTGCTGGTCGTCTACGCCGCTTTCAGCGAGGGCGTGGTCGCGGGCGTCTGGCACTCGCTGTCGCCGTGGCGGCTGCTCGCCCTGCTGGCGCTGTGCGCCGCCCTGCTCGCGGCGGCGCTCGGTGTGACCGGCGTGGCCGGTGCCAGGCTGGGCTTCGACCGGGCGGACCGCATCACCATCGTCTTCTGCGGCTCCAAGAAGAGCCTGGCGAGCGGCTTGCCGATGGCTGCGGTGCTCTTCGCGGGCAAAGACGTCGGCCTGATGGTGCTGCCGCTCATGCTCTTCCACCAGATCCAGCTGATGACCTGCACCGCGCTGGCCCGCCGCTGGGGCCGCCGGAGCGAGCACGACCAGCCGGGCGGCGTCGTCCACCGCGATGCCGCCGCGGACCGGATGCACAGCGGGGGCGGCGACCCGACAACCCCGCAGAACGCCCGGGTCGCCCGCTGACGGGTCGCCCGGCCGCCTCGTCCTCGGGCGGTGCTACGCGTCCCTGCGGCAGATGACGAAGTCGGGGAAGGCGTGCCGTCCGGGGCGGTCGCCGACCTCGTCGATCGCCCCGCGCAGGTCCCGCAGTTGGCCCACGGTCATCTGCAGCGGCGGCTCGTGCGGCTGGTAGGTGGTGAGGATCGGGTAGTCCACGGCCGGCTCGTCGGTCATCTCGATGTGGCAGCCCAGCACATGGGTGACCGGCCGGGTGCCGGCGAATTCGATCAAGCGGTCCACGGTGGCGCGGAAGGCCGCCCAGTCCTCGACGTACAGCCGCCCGGGGTACACCGTGTCGCCGGTGAGCAGGAATCCGGTGTGCGGGTCGTAGTAGGTGACGGCCGCCTCGTGGTGGCCCGGGGTGGCCAGGCATTCCAGCACCCGGCCGCCGAGGTCGACGCGGGCCGCCCGGCCCGGGTCGTCGGCGAACCCGAAGTACGCCCGGGCACCAACCGCGTCCGCGCCCACGACCGTGGTGTCGGGCCGGTCGGCGAACTGCGCGTCGCCCGCGATGTGGTCGCCGTGGGCGTGGGTGTGCAGCACGAGCAGCGCGTAGCCGTCCCGGGGATGCTCCGCGAGCCAGCGCGCGACCAGGTCGTCGACGACCCGGCGCAGCGGGAAGAACTCGGCGGACGCGGTGGCTCCGGTGTCGATCAGTACGGCCCGGTCGTTGCCGAACAGCAGGAACAGGAAGGGCGCCTCGTAATTGACCGCCATGTTCTGGCGCAGGATGACCGTGTGCTCGTCGTAGGTGTGCACCTGGATGTCCGGATCGGTGTTGTGCTTCGCCGACGGCGATCCGTGGATCCAGCGCACGTCCAGCGCGCGGGGCTCCGGCGGCTCGGCCGCGAAGGTGATCCGGTGTGCGGTCCCGCCCATGACGTCTCCCGAGAGCGTCGTCTTGGCAGGCCGGGTACGGCGCACATCTCGTCCGGGGCAGGCGCGTGGGTGCCTCCGGGCGGAGAATACCAAGCATGCCGCGGGCCGATCAACCACCCGGCGGTTCAGGGCGCGTCTCCCTCCCAGTCCCACAGGTGGGGGTCGCCGGGCCGGGGGGCGTAGCAGGCACGGCCGCCGGGGCCGAAGCGGCCGATCTCGGTGGTCAGCGCGAGGCCGCCGGAGCGCTCCTCGGGGGTCCGGCCGGTGATGTCCACCAGCAGGCCGTCCAGCGCCCCGCCCACCAGCTCGGCGTAGTCGTGCCCGGGCTGCGGCCCGGGATCGGGGTCGTCGTGATCGGCGCCGTAGACCCGGCGTAGTTTCCACCTCGCGTCCATGGGTGGCAGCCTGCCAGCCACCACCGACAATCCGGCGCCGACCACCGTCCTCCCGGGCTATTTGAGGGACTTGGGCCCCAGGTCCTTGCCGGTGCGGCTCACCCCGTAACGGGCGGCGGCCGCGTGCAGGGAGCGCAGGGCCAGCAGCAGGAAGCCGACGTCGTCGATGTAGATCGGGTCCGGCAGGAGGTCCACGGGCCAGATGAGGTAGGCCACCGACGCCCAGAACATCGTCTTGGTGGACATCGGGATGCCGGAGCTCTTGACCAGCCGCCACGAGCGGACGAGCTTGACCAGCAGCCTGATCGCGACGATCAGGCTGACGACGGCGACTGCCGCCAACAACCAGAGCAGCGACCATTTCGTGCTGTCCATCCGCACCACCTCCGCGCCGCCGCCATCGACCTGCCCCCACACCTGCCCCGGATATCGGCGGCTACCACGCCGAACGCGACCCGAGCGGTCAGGACTGTTTCCGGCAGCGGGCGGGGCCGGTACGACGGCGGTCCTCTCCTTTCGCCGGTTCCGGCCAGGTGTGCTCGGGCGGAGGCCGGTAACCCGTCCTGGTAGAAGCCGTGGTGAGTGGAGGCGTGATGGGCCGACAGGTGGACGTGATGGCGCGGGCGGTGGCGGCGGCAGCCGTATCGGTGCTGATGCTGGGGGTGGCGGGGTGTCAGCCGAAGGATGTGACCGACGGCGCGGCGCCTTCCGGTCAGGACACGGCCGCCGGGTCGGGCGGCGGGGGCTCGGCGGCCTCGGAGCTGGCCAAGCTCAAGGTGAAACCGGACGGGTCGATCAGCAGCTACGACAGGGTGAAGGACTTCGGCGAGGCGTGGACGGACCAGCAGGGCGCACCCGGCGGCCACAACCACTGCGAGACCCGCGACGACATCCTGCGCCGCGACCTCATCTCCGTGAAGCTGGACGGAAAGTGCGAGGTGGAGTCCGGCAAGCTCCACGACCCCTACACCGGCAGGACCATCGACTTCACCCGCGGCCGCGGTACGTCGCTGACCGTCCAGATCGACCATGTGGTCTCGCTGGGCAACGCCTGGCAGACCGGCGCGTCGGCCCTCCCCCAGGCCACCCGTGAAGAGCTGGCCAACGACCCCCTGAACCTCATCGCCGCCGACGGCCCCGCGAACGAGGGCAAGGGCGACGACGACGCCAGCAAGTGGCTGCCGAAGTCCGAAGGCTTCCGGTGCACCTACGTCGCGCGGCAGATCGCGGTCAAAGCCAAGTACCGCCTGTGGGTGACCACTGCCGAGAAGGCCGCCATCTCGAAGGTCCTGGGCGGCTGCCACGGCCAGGCGCTGCCCACCGAGTCGAGCCGCGGTATCGCCCTGAAGTCCTGACCGGCCGCCGCGGAGGCCTCCTCGCCGTCGTCAGAGCGTATCCGGCACAGCCGGGCGGCGGGCAGGGCCTCCAGGAGCACACATGGACCAGGCCCGCCACGTTGATCGGGGCGGGCCGGGTGACGAGCGGGTGGGCGGGTCAGGAGCTGTCTCTTATAAACATCAACGAGCCCACCAGA
>NZ_JAJSYW010000091.1:0-32831 GCF_036815005.1 Streptomyces sp. IBSBF 2435
GTGTGGGGGGAGGGCGGGCCGGGTCAGCCGGCCGCGTTGAGCAGGTCCAGGACGCTCTGCTGGCAGCCGTAGTCGCTGGTGCCGCTGCCGCCGGCCCAGTGCGGCCCGTACTGGTCGAGCGCGTTGCGGTCGTGCGCGTAGGCCGAGGCGGCCCAGTTGGACAGCACCCCGCTGTAGGGGTGGTCGGTCAGCTGGCCGTTGAGCTTGCCCAGGCCGCGGACGTAGGCGCCCTTGAAGGTGGGGCCGTCGCCGGTGCAGGAGTCGCCCTCGCCGGGCTCGCGCAGCACCCCGCCGGACGCCAGCCGTACGGTCGAGGCGTCGGCGAGACCGCGGGCGGTGGTCAGCAGCCCGGCGTCACCGGTGGCCCGGTACAGCTCGGCGAGCCCGCCGAGCACCACACCCTGGTTGTACGTCCAGGTGGTCTGGCCGTTGTTGGCGCAGGCCGACGTCAGCCCGTCGTTGATCATGTGGTCGCCGTTGATCATCCCGCTGCCCTTGAACCAGTTCCACTCGGCCCGCGCCCGGCCGAGGTAGGCGGTGTCGCCCGCGATGCGGTTGTGCAGGGCCGCGGTGAGCTGGAGGAACAGCTCATTGGTGATGGCGTTCTTGTACGCGCTGTCCTGGTTCCACCACACCCCGCCGCCGCACGTGCCGTTCCAGTACGCGTACATGTGGTCGGCGTCGGCGCGGGCGGTCGCCAGATAGCGGCTGTCGCCGGTCAGGTCGTAGGCGTCGACCCAGGCGAGCCCCCACCAACCGGTGTCGTCCAGGTACTCGTTGGTGAAGTTGCCCTGCTGGGCGTTGAGGTTCTTGTTGTAGGTGTCGGCGATGGCGTACGTGTAACTGCCCATCCCGGTCACCCGGATGTTGTCGATGACGGCGGTGAGCGCGTTGGCGCCGGTCCACCAGCCGTTGCCGCCGAAGAGCTTGGTGGAGCGGTCGAACGACATCATGAGGGCGGTGGCCGCCGCGGTGCGCCGGTTGCCGGCGTTCCAGGTCGTACGCGCCCACTGCGTACACGCGATGTCGGCCCGGTCGCCCGCCTTGCCGCAGGCCCGCAGCGCGCCGACGCCCTGGGCGCCCCAGTCGTCCACGTTGTACATCTGGGTGCGCCAGCCGCGCTGGCCCGCCGGGGTCGTGGTGTCGCCGAGCTTGCTCCCCGAGGCCCAGGTCCTTCCGCCGTCGAAGGAGCGGTCGATCCACACCTCGTCGCCCGCGTTGCCGTTGTCGATGGACGCCCAGCCCATGGCGTCGGTGTCGTCGAAGTGCAGGGTGATGGTGCGCGAGAAGACGCTCGCGGTGACCGGCGCGCGGTCCTGGGGGCTCAGGCCGGGGTCACGGGCGTCGCAGTAGCTGTTGCAGATGACGGCCGCCGCGCTGGGGGACGCGGGCGCGGCCTGGACTGCGGTCGCACCGAGCAGCGCGACCGTGGCCGTCGCCGTGGTGGCCGCCAGCAGCGCGGTCAGTGTGGCGCGTAGGGGGTACAGACGCATGGCTACCTTCCGGGTGTGATTGACAATGTTGATGCTTCGTCGTTTTCTCGCAGCAGACAACGTTGTCATTGGAGGGGGGAACCCTGAAAGCGACAGATCTCACCAGAAGAGAACTGCGTGTGGCTGTAGTTGTCAATGCACCTGACAAGACACACGCGGCGGACCGTGTGACCGGGCACTCCGTACCGCACGTGCGAAGCCGCCGCGGGAGGCACGTGCCGCGGGGGGCGCGGGCCGGGACCGGTCCCGGGGAGAGGGGAATACGATCCGCCGTCCGAAGCGGTAGCAGGGGGCGCGGGCCGGATGACGGTCCGGAACGGCAGGGGACGCGGTCAGATGACGGACGTCAAGGTCAGGCTGCACGGCCGGGAAAGGGTCGTGGAATACGTCAGGGCCTCGCTGGTGCGCCGCGGGGTGCCGGATCAGCCCCTGCCCATCGTGCTGCTCGCCGGGCCTCGCGGGTCCGGCGGCTCGGTGCTGCTCGACGAGATGTGGGCGCGGTTCGCCCCGCACTGCCTGAGCGCGCGGCTCGATCTGCGGTCGGCACAGGGCGTCGAGGACATCGTGCTGGCGGCGGTGCGCGGGCTCGACCGGCACATCGGCGGGATCAGGCCGATCGACTTCGCGCGGACCGGGATGCTGCTCAAGGCGCTGAGCTACATCGACACCGGCGGGGGACGCGCCGCCTTCGAGGCGTACCTGCGCGCCAACGCGCAGGACGCCGAGATGCAGTCGGCGCTGACCACCTGGAGCGCCAGGGCCGCGCCGCTGCTCAGCCCCGAGCAGCGCGGCCTGCTGGACGTACTGACCGGGCTGCTGGGCGCGCTGCACTCCGCGGTGGGCAGGCACCGCAACACCAGGGCCCTGCGCTGGCTGGCGGATCGCGGCGACGGCGGGCGGGAGTACGAGTCGCTGTGGGAGCTGTACCGGCACTATCACGGGCAGGGCGCCCCGACCGGAACCCCGCGGGTGGTGGCGCGGACGCTGTGCGCGGCACTGCTGGCGGACCTGCGCGCGGACTTCAACGACTCCTGGCGGCACCTGCAGCGCCCGCGCAACTGCCTGCTGCTGCTGGACAACGCGGGCGGCAGGACCGCCGACCTCTTCCTCGAACTGCTCGCCGAGTGCCGCCGGGAGGCCGCCGCCGACCGCGAACACCCCGACCCCGCCGTGGTGGTGGCCGTGCAGCGCGGCCGGGTACGCCCCGAGGCGGCGCGGCTCCTCGAACCGACCGACGAGCGGTTCCGGTTCGGCGTAAGGCATCCGCTGGCGCCGGGCGGCGACGGGCACCCGGTGTGGTGGTATCCGGTGGCGCTGGCCGACCTCAACGGCGAGCAGGTGCTCGCCCTGTGCGCCAGCAGCGTGCTCGGGCGGCACAACCGCGACGCCGACCTCCTCCACGAACTGACCGGCGGCCATCCGGAGTCCACCGACCGGCTGGCGTATCTGCTGGCCCGCTTCGGCCGCACACCGCCGCGCGACCCGCGGCGCCCGCCCGCCGAACCGCCGGTCCCCTTCGACCCCCGGCTGCTGCTGGCCGAGCGGCTCTCCGCGGACCAGGCGCTGCCCGAGCACTGGCCGCCACCGGGCCGGAACGACACGGTCGAGGACCACCTGCTCAAGCGGGCGCTCGCCGACCACCTCACCGCGGCGCCCGACGGCACGGTCGCGCCCGAGAGCAATACGACGCTCAACGCGATGGCGGCGCTGGCCGCCACGCCCGGGCTGCGCCGGGGCGCCTGCAACGCGGCGCTGCACTACCTGGGGTGGAGCGGCGCCGACGCCGACTCCGCGCAGCTGCGGCTGACCGCCTCGATGTGGCTGGACGAGACGCAGGACGGCGACGCGCTGCGGCTGCACCCGCTGGTCGCGCTGCTGCTGCGGCGCTGGCTGGCCCGGACGCCCGAGACCTGGCGGGCGGTACACATGGGCTACGCGGCGCACTATTCGAGCCGCGCCGACGCGCCGCTGCGCCACCATCACACGCTGGCGCAGGTGGAGCCGGGCCGGCGCGAGCCGCTGACCACGGTGGTCGGCTACCTGGACGAGGAGTACGAGCGCGGCGCGTCCTCGCAGGACTGGCTCCGGGTGCTCGACCAGGTCGCGGCGGCGCCCAACCGGCTGCGGACGACGCTCGATCCGCGGACCTTCGTCACCTCGCTCGCCGGCCCGGCCGAGGCCCGCAACCGGCGGCGCGCCATCACCCGCCTGACGGTGGCCCGTTGGCTGCACGCCGACCGGTGCTTCGACCCGGCCCACCAGCTCGCGCACACCATCGCCAAGGAGTACGAGCACCTGGCGGAGATCACCGAGGACAACGAACTGCTGTACCGGCAGGCGGGGAAGTACCGCCGCATCGAGAACACCTGGGAGGGCTGACGAGCGAGCTCCCGCGGTGGCCCGCCGGCATGCCGCCTGCCCGATGGCGGACGCAGGGGCGCAGGCCGTCCGCGAAGGGAGCGAGGAGGAAGTCCGGCCCCGCAGGAGAGAAGGATTGACGTGCCCCGCCTCATCAGCTCCGTACGCTCGTATGTCGGGCATCTTCCGGTCGTCGCGAGGAGGGTCCTCGCCGCGGTGTGCGTGCTGGCCCTCGGCGCGGCCGGCTACGCGGTCTACGTGCCCGTGCACGACCTGCTGCACAAGCCGTGCCTGCGCGAAGGCGCGAGCACGGTCACCCACCACGGCTCGAACGGCGAGTGCGTCGGCTTCACCGACGGCTCGTACGTCTTCCACCCCTCGCTGCGGGACGCCGAGGCCGCGGTACGCAAGGAGAACCGGCAGGTCGTCAAGGACCACGCGGGGAACTACGTCAGCGTGGTCCTGATGCTGCCGATCTCGGCCGACAAGGGCAGCATCCTGTCGATGCCGAACGCCGTCGAGCAGATCGAGGGCGCCTTCACGGCCCAGCGCTACGCGAACCGCGACAACGTCGAGGGCATCACCCCGTACATCCAGCTGCTGATCGGCAGCGACGGCTACCAGGCCAACGGGTGGCAGACCGCCGTCTCGGCCATCGAGGACGACCACGGCCGGCACATCGCCGCGGTCACCGGCTTCGGTGTGAGCCTGGCGGGCACCGAGGGCGCGATCCGCTCGCTGGCCGCGCACAACATCCCCGCCTTCGGCGCGACCCTGACCTCCGACAACTACGACAACATCAAGGGCTTCGTCCGCGCCTCGCCCAGCAATGTGGAGAACATGGCCGCGGCGCTGTCCTACGTCGAGTCCGACTACCGGCGGGCGGTACTGGTCGAGGACGGCAACGCGGGCGACAGCTACGACGTCACGCTGGTCAGCGGCTTCAAGAAGTTCTCGGCCATACCGGGCCACCGGATCGTCGGCGTGGAGCCGTACGACACCACCGAGCGCGACCGGGACGGGCAGTCGGCCGAGGAGCGCAGGCGGCACCAGACCGAAGTCGCCACCCGGATCAGCCAGATGACCGTCAACATCTGTGCCGCGCAGCCCGCCGTGGTGCTCTTCGCCGGCCGCGGACAGGACCTCGGGGTGCTGGTGCACGCCTTCTCCAACACCTGCCTGGACAAGCAGATCCGCATCGTCAGCGGCGACGACGTCTCCAACCTGCCGGACAGTTCGCAGTTGCGCGCCGGCCTCGGCGGCCATGTCACCGTCGACTACGCCGCCGTGGCCCATCCCGACGAGTGGAGCGCCGCCGCCGCGCACGACCAGGGCCACGCCGCGGCCGAGGCGCAGGGCGCCCAGGGCTTCCGGACCTTCAACACCGCCTTCCAGCAGCTCTTCCCCGGCGGCTACCTCGGCGACGGCAACGCGATGATGGCCTACGACGCCACGCTCACCGCGATCTCGGCGATCCGGCTCACCGAACAGCAGCAGCCGCAACCGGACGCGGTCGTCAACGAGTTGGGCGCGCTCCAGGGCGCCCACAAGGTGCTGGGCGCGAGCGGCCCGATCCAGTTCACCGCCAACTACCAGACCAGCCGCACCGGGAGCAATCCGGTCAGCAAGCCCATGCCGATCATCCGGCTCACCCCGCAGGGCACCCCTCAGGTGAGGGCGCTGAAATGGCCCGGCCAGGCCCCGCCGGTGGGCTGACCGGCGAAGCCGTCGGCCCGCGGCCCCACCGGCGGTCGGCTAGGGTACGGACGACATCACGGCCGGGGGCCGGACCCGGTGGCAGACCGGCCGGAAGGGGAGAGACCGTGCACGCGAGCCCGCGAGAATCGGCTGCCGAGGGGCCGGTGGCACCGTCCGCGGTGACATCCGTCGTGGTGCACTCCTCGGGTGCGGTCTGCACCCGGCTGGCCCGGCTCGACCCGCCATCCGGCGACGGAACGGCCGCCGTACGCGTCACCGGGCTGCCGCCGGCGCTGTACGAGGACTCGCTGCGCGGCCGGATCGTGTCCGGGCCGGCCGGACTGCGGGTCACCGACATCCGGGTCGAGTTCGGCGCGACGCTGCGGCGCGGCGACGAACTCCCCCGGCTGCGGCTCGACCTGGAGGACGCCGAGGACCGGCAGTCGCGGCTGCGCGACCGCATGGAGCGGCTGGCCGCCGAGATCGCGGAGGTCGCCGACCTGCGCGCCGAGCCGCCGGCCCCGCGCCGGGGCGACCCGCCCCGCTGGGCGCCGGTCGAGTCGATCCTCGCCCTCGCCGGTTTCGTCGACTCCCGGCTCGCCACTCTGCACCGGCGGTTGCGCACCGTCGAGGACGAACTCGCGCAGGCCGACCACGAGTCGGACGTCCTGCGGCACCGGCTCGCCGAGGCGTCCAGCGCGGTCGACACCGGCCGGGCGGCTCCCTCGGCCACCGCGATCGTGACCCTGGCGACCGACCGGCCGCCCGCGGCGGCCGGCCCGGACGGCACCGGCGCCCGCGCCGGCGCCCCCCGCCCCGACCGCGTACCCACCCCCCACGGCCGTNCCCCCCGCCCCCCCCCCCCCCCCCCCCCCCCCCCCCCCCCCCCCCCCCCCCCCCGGGACCGGACGGCGTACCCACGCCGGACGGCGGTCCCGCGGCGGACGGCCCGGGCACCACCCCCGGCGCAGAGCCCGCCGGCCACCGCGAAGAGGCGCCCGTCGAGCTGGAGTTGGAATACCACGTCCCCGGCGCCACCTGGTCGCCGGTCTACCAGCTGCGGCTCGACGGCCGCAGCGGCGCCGGGACGCTGGTGCTGCGGGCCTGTGTCGCCCAGCGCACCGGCGAGGACTGGGCCGGGGTGCGGCTCGGGCTGTCCACCGCCGACCTGCTGCGCCGGGCCGACCTGCCCGAGCTGCGCTCGCTGCGGATCGGCCGCCGCCAGGAGGAGCCGACCGGGCTGAGCTGGCGCGAGCCGCCGGCCGGGCTCGCCGACCTCTTCGCCGCTTACGACGCCGCCGTCACGCCCAGGTCCCCCGGCCGCCCCCTCCTGCCGCCCGCGGCGATCACGCCGCCCGCGCCCGCCCCGCCGGCCGGCGGCGCCGCGTACGGGGCCGCCTCCGACCTGGCCGTCCCCCCTGCTCCGGCCGCCGCCCAGCCCGCCGCGTCCTACCGGCCGCGCGGCCGGGCGGTGCCGCACGCCGCCCTGAAGGCGGCCGGACCCGGCAGCGCGGCCCCGGACGGCGCGGCCGAATTCGGCCGCGCCTTCGGCGGCCCGGCAGGCGCGGCGCCGACCGCTCCCCCGGCGCCCGGCGCCGATCTGCTGGACTACGCCCGGCTGACCCTCGCGGGACCCGACGCGCCGGAAGGCCGCGGCACCCTGCGGCCCGCGACCGCGGGCGCGCACCCGGTCGCCGCCGAATACCGCAGGCGGGCCGACGCGGTGGCCGCGCTGCCGCGTCCCGCGCACGCCGTGGACGTACGGGTGTCGGCGGGGTCCTTCGACTACCGCTTCGACACCGCGGCCCCGGTGGACGTCGCGGCGGACGGCCGCTGGCACACGGTGCCGGTGAGCGAGGTGCCGGTGAGCACCGAGTTCGAGTACGTGTGCGTCCCGGCCGTCGACCCGGCGGTGTTCGGCACCGTCCTGGTCACCAACACCTCGGCGCACGCGCTGCTCGCCGGACCCGTGGACGTCATGGTGGACGGCGACTTCGTGCTCACCGCCCCGCTGCCGACCCTCGCCCCCGGGCAGCGGCAGGCGGTCGGCGTGGGCGTCGCGGAGAGCGTACGGGTCGCGCGGCGGGCGCACATGCGCGAGTCGGCGGCCGGGATGCGCGGCGGCACGACGGTGCTGGACCACACCGTGGAGATCGACGTCGCCAACCGGCTCCCGTACCCGGTCGTCGTCCAGGTGCGCGAGCGCGTACCGGTGTCGGCGGACAAGGACGTGCGGATCGAGGAGCACAAGGCGCGTCCGCCGTGGACCTCGCCCGACCGGCCGCTCGACGGCCAGGAGGACGACTACGTGCGCGGGGTCCGCAGTTGGCGGGTGGCGCTGGAGCCGGGCAGCACCGCGACCCTCAACGGGGGTTACGAGATACGGGTGCCCGCGGGCAAGGCCGTCGTCGGCGGCAACAGGAGGAACTGACCGTGGACGACACCTTTCACTTCCCCGAGGCCGACGCCGAGGCCGCTCCCGGCGCCGACGGGTCCGCGGGCTCGGGCGCGGCGGACGGCCTCGGCGGCCTGCCCGGGCTGACCGCGCTGCCGATCACGGCGGTCACCTGCATGGAGGACCGCGCCCAGGTCGAACGGGCCGGCAGTGTCGCTCTCACCGCCGGCGTCGGCCGGATGCGCATCGGCCCGGTCACCCCGCTGACCGCCGACCGCTCGCTGCGTGCCGACTTCGCGGCCGGGGCCGGCGCCCGGGTGGTCGACGCGCGCGTCGTCCGTACGTACACCCCCGCCCCGCCCGGCGAACCCGGCCAGGACGCCTCCGGGCTGCGCCGCGAAGTGCACGGACTGGAGCAGGAGATGGCCGACGCCAAGCTGCTGCGGCAGCGGGTGGAGAGCGCGCTGGCGGTGGTCGGGCAGGCCAGGACCGATCTGCACCGCGACATCGTGCAGGGCGCGGGCGGCGGCGACGCCGACCCGGAGCGCTGGGCCGACCGGCTCGACCGGGTCGAGCAGGAGGCCGAGCCGCGGATCGGCGAACTGCACAAGCTGCGCCGCCGGCTGCACGACCTGGACGAGGAACTGCGCGAGGCCCGCGAGGCGTTGGCGGCGGTGGAGACCGAGCCGCAGCAACTGACCGCGTATCTGGACCTGGTGGTCGAGGCCGAGCGGGACGGTTCGGCGGAGCTGCGGGTGACCGGCCTGGTGCCGTGCGCGCTGTGGCGGCCCGCCTACCGGGCGACGCTGGCCGCCGACCGGCGCTCGGTGCGGATGGAGACCGACGCCTTCGTGTGGCAGGAGACCGGCGAGGACTGGTCCGCGGTACGGCTGACGCTGTCCACCGCCCGCCCCACCCTGGCGGCGAGCCCGCCGGTGCTGGCCGACGACGTGCTGACGCTGCGGGAGCGTTCGGTGGAGGAGCGGCGCACGGTCGAGGTGAATCTGCGCGAGGAGGAGATCCGTACGGTCGGCGGTGCGTCCCCGGCCGCCCCTGCCGGCCTTCCCGGGCTGCACGACGGCGGCGACGTCCGCGTACTGGCGGCACCGCACCCGGTCAGCGTGCCCTCCGACCACCGCCCGCACCGGGTGCACGTGACGTCCTTCACGGCGCCCTGCACGGTCGAGAACACCTGCGCGCCCGAGCTGTCCCCGCTGGTGGTGGCCACGGCCCGGCTCACCAACACCTCGGGCCATGTGCTGCTGGCGGGACCGGTGGACCTGGTGCGCGGCAGCGGCTTCGTGGGGCGCGGCCGGCTCGAATTCGCGGGCGCGGGCGAGGAGTTCGAGGTGGCCTTCGGCAGCGAGGACACCTTCCGGGTGGTCCGCCACACCGAGGAGACCCGCGACACCACGGGCCTGGCGGCGATCAACCAGCGCACCGTGCTGACCCGCCGGGTGCGGCTGTTCGTCTCCCGGCTCGACTCGCGGCCCGGTGCGCCCGAGCACGAGATCACCGTGCGCGAGCGGGTCCCGGTCTCCGAGGTCTCCGCCGTCGAGGTCGAAGTGCGCACCGCCGACTGCCGGCCGCAGCCCGATTCCCTGGACGCCGAGGGCATCGCGCGCTATGCGCTGCGCCTGGCTCCCGGCGACCACCGCGAGATCGAACTCGTCTACGACATCACCGCCGCCAGTTCCGTGACGGGCCTGTGAGAACGCGGCGCCGAAGCCGCCCCGGCCCGGTGCGCGAGGCCGCAATCCGCCGGTGCGACGCCCGGCGGCGAGGCCTTCCGCGCCCGGGGCGGCGCCTGCCGCGCATTGCCAGCGGCCGTGGTGTCGATTACCTTTCCCCTTGTGAACACAGGGACGAGGCTGGTTTCCCGCCTCCACGTCGACCTTCTGCGGTCGGCCAGCGCGCTGTGTCCCTAGTGCCCTCCGAGCCGTAGAAACAGGCCGCGGCCGGCGGCTGCCCGTCCCGCTCCTACGACGCTGACGCGTCCACTCTTCCGCGCCGCGTGTTGACGGTGCCGAATCCCTGTGGCGGAAAGCCTTTCCGCCACATCGCCAGGGCGACCGGTGTCGCCCTGTTCCGCAGCCCATCGGAGTCCTGGCATGAGCCGAGAATTTCTCTGGTACATCCCCAACACCGTCGAGCCGGGCCATCGCGGTGACACCACGAGCACCGGGTGGGGGACGCTCGAGTTCTCCACCGAGCTGGCCCGGGCCGCCGAGGACCACGGCTGGGGCGGGGCGCTGCTCGGGACAGGGTGGGGGCGGCCCGACACCTTCACCGTGGCGACCGCGCTGGCCGCGCGGACCACCACCTTCAAGCCGCTGGTGGCGATCCGGCCCGGCTACTGGCAGCCTGCGCACTTCGCCAGCTCCGCGGCCACGCTCGACCGGCTCAGCGAGGGGCGGCTGCTGGTCAACATCGTCAGCGGCCTGGACGATGCGGCGGCCTACGGCGACGGCGAGGTCGATCCGGCCCGGCGCTACGACCGCACGAAGGAATTCCTCCAACTGGTGCGCCGGCTGTGGACCGAGGACGACGTCACCTTCCGGGGCGAGTTCTTCGGCGTCGAGGGCTCGACGGTGAGCCCGCGGCCGTACGGCGCCGAGCACGGCCGCACCCCGCGGCTCTACTTCGGCGGCGCGTCGGCGGCGGCCGAGCAGGTCTCGGCGACCGAGGCCGACGTGCAGCTCTTCTGGGGCGAGCCGCTCGACGGTGTGGCCGAGCGGATCGACCGGCTCAGGGCGCTGAGCGCGTCGCTGGGCCGGGCGCACGCGCCGCTGGAGTTCGGGCTGCGGATCACCACGCTCGTGCGGGACACGACCGAGGAGGCCTGGCGGGACGCCGAGGCGAAGGTGGCCTCGATGGCGGAGCGCGCCGGCTCCGAGATCACCCGCCAGTGGCGCCGGGCGGTCGGCCAGCAGCGGCTGCACGACCTCGCCGAGCGCGGCGAGGTGCTGGACGCGTGCCTCTACACCACGCCGGGGAAGTTCGGCGGCGGCGGCGCGGGCACCACCTGGCTGGTCGGCTCGCCCGACGACGTGGCCGAGGCGCTGCGCGCGTACGGCAAGCTCGGCATCACCCACTTCGTGCTGTCCGACACTCCGTACCGGTCGGAAGTCGCCCGGATCGGCGACCAGTTGCTGAGCCGGCTCAGGGAGCGGACCCCGGCCTGACGCGTCCGGCCCCGGCCGTGCCCGTCCGCCGGTCAGGCCCCGTCCGGTCTGACGCGCGCCCGTACGCCGTCCGCCGCTCAGGCCGCGCCGCCGTTGACGTACAGCGTCTGGCCGTTGGTCCATCGGCCGGACGGCCCGGCCAGGAAGGCGACCGACTCGGCGATGTCCTGCGGGGTGCCCAGGCGCTGCATGGGGTTGAGGCCCGCGATGTGGTCGACGACGTCCTGCGGCTTGCCGTCCAGGAAGAGCGGGGTGGCGGTCGGTCCCGGCGCGACGGTGTTCACCGTGATGTCGCGGCCGCGCAGTTCGCGGGCCAGGATCAGCGTCATCGCCTCGACCGCGCCCTTGGACGCGGCGTACGCGGCGTAGCCGGGCTGCTGCAAGCGGGTCACCGAGGTGGAGAAGTTGATCAGCGCGCCGCCGGACCGCAGCCGGCGCGCGGCGAGCTGCGAGACGACGAAGGTGCCGCGGATGTTGACCCGGTGCATCCGGTCCAGATCCGCCAGGTCCAGCTCGGCGACCGGTGCGAGCACCATGACGCCCGCGGTGTTGACGACGACGTCGACGCCGCCGAACTCCTGCTCGGCGCGGTCGAAGGCGGCGGCCGTCTGCGTCTCGTCGGCGATGTCGGCCCGCACCGCGACCGCCCGGCCGCCGCGGGCGGTGATGGCCGCGAGCGCCTCGTCGGCGCGCTCCTTGCCGCCGCTGTAGAGCAGGACGACCGCGTCCCCGTCGGCGGCCAGCCGGTCGGCCACGGCGCGGCCGATGCCACCGGATCCGCCGGTGACCAGGGCGACCCGGGTGGCCTGGCCGCTCGCCGCGGCCGTGGGGGTGGTTGTCATGGCGTGCCTCCTCGCGAAGCGCTATGTGGACGATTCGTCCACATCAATAAATGTAGACTGGTCGTCCATATAGCGCAAGCACCGCCCGCCCGCGGCGCACCGCCGACGACGGAAGGCCGCGATGACCGCAGAGCCCGCCACCCCGCGCCCCGGCCGGGGCCGCCGCCCGGCCGCCGAGGTCCGCGCGGCCGTCCTCGCGGCGGCCGGCGCGATGCTGCTGGAGAACGGCCTGCGCGACATCACCTTCGAGAAGGTCGCCACCCGGGCCGGGGCCAGCAAGATGACCCTCTACAAATGGTGGCCCTCGCCGGGAGCACTGGCCTTCGACGCCTACTTCGCCGCGACCGAGCAGACCCTCGCCTTCGAGGACACCGGCGACCTCGCCCGCGACCTGGTCCACCAGCTGCGGGCCTTCATCGGCTTCCTCACCTCCCGCGAGCACGGTCCCGTCGTCGCCGAACTCGTCGGCGCCGCCCAGTCCGACCCCGACCTCGCCGCAGCCCTCGCCGAGCGCTACACCCTCCCCCGCCGCGCCCTGGCGGTGGCCCGGCTGCGTACCGCGAAGGACGCCGGCCAGCTGCGGGCCGACGTGGACCTGGAGAGCGTCGTCGACCAGCTCTGGGGCGCCTGCTACCACCGGCTGCTGCTGCCCGCCCGGCCGCTCGACCCCGGCTTCGCCGACACCCTCGTACGCAATCTGCTGCCCGGCGTGAGCCCGCCGCACCGAGCCGCGGGACCTGCTGCCCGGCATGAGCCCGCCGCACCGAGCCGCGGGCCGGGGACCTACGCGCCGGGCGAGGCCGTGTCGCCGAAGTCGAGGTAGCGGCCGAGGTCGTCGCCGGCCGGGGCGCTCCGCAGCAGGCGGCGGAATTCGGTGCGCCGGTCGGGGCCGAGTGCCAGGGCGACCGGGTCGTCCTGCGCGTTGCCGTTGCCCGCGACCTGGACGAGGCGGCGCGGAGTGCCGCCCAGCGCCCGCAGGATGCGGCGGATCCGCAGGCTCTCCGCGGAGGTGCAGCCGGGCGAGCGGTAGCAGGCCGCCGCGAGGCCGGTGAGGCCGTGCGCCACGAGTTCGTTGCGGCAGCCGCCGAGCCGGTCGAGCAGCGCGTTGACCAGCGACCCGCCCTGTACCCGCTGGACGTGCTGCACGAAGACGAAAGCGGCCTCGCACAGCCGGCTCGACCCGCGCATCGAGACCTCGAGCACCTCGATGAGGCCGGGCCCGCCGCCGGGCGGGTCGAGATGGACGTACCGCAGCCGCGACATCAGCAGCAGCGCCGACACCATGCTCTCGTCGGCCTTGTTCACCGCGGCCACGCTCAGGACGGGCTGCGCCTCCTCAGGGGACAGGTGCAGCTGGAAGGCCGTGGGGTCGTCGTCGCTGAGCACCACCAGCAGATTCAGCAGGGCGCTGGTCACCGCCTCGTCGATCGGGCGGGCGTCGCCCAGCCGGTCCTCCGCCGCCATCGTCCGCAGCCAGCGCCACAGCAGCGCGATCGCCCGGGGGGTGTCCAGCTCCTCGGGGATCCACTCCGCGGTCGCCTCGGCGCGGGCGTACGTCAGGCGCCAGATGAGGTCGCTGTAGCGGGAGAGCGTCTCGCGGTCGGGGCCGTCCTGCGCGGTGCACAGCGGGACGGCGCTGTCGCGCAGCAGGCCGCGGGCCACCTGCACCAGGTCCTCGGAGCCGGCCGCGGTGCTCTCCAGCGCGGCATGGCACGCCTCCACCACGGGCTTGGCAGCGCCGAACCGGTACGTCCCGCCGGGCAGGCCGGACAGCGTCAGCTCGGGCAGGCGGTCCCGGACGCAGGCCCGCGCGACGGCCTCGACCAGCTCGTCGGCGACCGCGACCGTCGAACCCGAGCTGATCTGGCAGGCCGCCGTCTCCACCACGGCGCGCAGCGCGGGCAGCGGCAGCGGCTGCCCGGAGTCGAGCCATTCGACGAGGACCGCCTGCGGCCCGGGCTGCCAGATCGAACCGCCGGACAGCATGTGCGCCCAGGCGTTCCAGCCGCCCTCCTCGGCCGCCGCCCGCCGCAGGGCCTCCCTGACGGCCTCCGCGTCGTCCACGTCCCACTGGTAGAGCGCGGTCAGCAGCAGCCCCCGGCGCATCATGTCCGGTTCCACGACCGCGGCCCGGGCCAGCCGCCACCAGGTGTCCACCCCGCGCTGCGACAGCAGGTGGTGCCGGGTGGCCCGGCCCCCGTAGGTGTACGCGCCGAGGAGTTCCAGCCGCGCGCGGGCCACCACACCGGCGTCCGCGCGCAAGATGAGGTCGGCGAGCGCCAGGAGGTCGGGCGGTCCTTCCAGCGGCAGCGCGGCATGGAGGGCCAGCAGGTCCCGCACCGTGTCCGCCCAGCGTTCCCCGGCGGCCGAGGGCCGCGCGAGAAGCTCGTTCAGGCCCGGGACGACATCGGCGTCCACCGAGGTGACCAGGGACAGCTGATAGGCCGCGGCCTCCTCGCCGTCCGGGCCGCCGACGAGCGCCGCGAGCCGGTCGAGCAACTGCCGGTCCAGCGGTCGGCTCCAGCCGTGGACCGGCCCGTTCGCGCCGCGCCAGTCCATCCGGTGGCCGCCGGCTCTGCCGGGCGGCGCCGGCAGGACCGCGTCCGGGTAACGGCGGCTGCCGCGGCTCAGCCGCTCCCGCTCCGCCAGCAGGCGCGGCACGGCGAGCAGCGCCACCCGCTGCGGCTGCCCCGACAGGCCGTCCGCCAGCCGGCGGGCCAGCGCCTGCGCGCAGCCGACGAGGTCCCCGGCGGCGTCAGCCCGCAGCACCGGACTGTCCAGGCCGGCCACCAACCGGTCGAATCCGGCGCGGACTTCGGCGTCGTCGCACAGGTGGTCGCGGCAGCGGTACAGCGCCTCGGCGAGCCGCGCCTCGTCCCGCGCGGTGGCCAGCAGCGCCAGGGCGGCCCGGTGGTGGGCGGGCCGCCGGTCCGCCGGCAGCCGGTCGGCCAGCGCGATCAGCAGCAGCGCCCGCGCGCAGCTGTCCGTACCGGGCAACTCCGCCTGTGGTTCGCACAGCTGGGCGAGGACGTCGGCGTCCGGCTGTGCGTCCGAGTCCAGCAGCAGCGCCCGGCAGCGGGCCGGGAGGTCCGCCGGGGCCGGCGCAGGGGCCGCGCGCCCGGGCCGCCGGGGCGAAGTGAGGATCTCGGTGACCAGGACCTGGCCGAGCCAGGGGGCGGTGCGGGCGAACCAGCCCACCACGTCGCCCAACGCCTCGATGGGCGTGCCGAGTTCACCGCCGGTTGCCGCCGTCGGGGTCAGCCACAGCGCGGGCGCGCCCGGCTGCTCCAGCAGATTGCCCTCCCGGCGTACCTGGAAGTACGGCAGCGTGGTGAACCAGCCGAGCGCGCAGAGCAGCCGGTCGCCCCGCAGCCCGTTCAGATCGGTGTCCTCGTGCTCGTACCAGGCACCGCCCAGCGCCCGGCAGGCCAGAGCGTCGGCGTGCAGGACCGAGGCCGTCTGCGAGCCGAGCCCGGCGCCGGTGGCGAGGTCGACCGGGCGGCCCGCCGCGAGGAAGGCCGCGTGCAGCAGGAACCGGTGCAGCGCGGGGCGTTCGCGCTCCGGGACGTCGCCGTCCCACACGGCTCTGACGAGATGGTGCGCCTCGCGCAGGAAGGCGTCGGCGGTCGCCTCAAGGGCCCCTTCCACCGCCCGCAGACTGTCGGCGCCGTCGGTCATCGGCCGGCCGTCGAGGACCAGCAGGCCCAGTTCCGCCTCGGTCCGCGCGGTGGCCGACACCTCCGGTACGGGTGCGGGGCCGGCGCCGGCCGTGCTCTCCAGGACGCGGCGAAGGGCGGCGGGGTCGCCCGGTGTGGCGAGCACCCAGCCGCGGATCGCGGAGGTCAGCGCGGGGTCGCAGCGCCGGCTCAGCCAGCGGACCTCGATCTGGGCGGGGGGTTTGCCGCGGGTGCTGACCTTGGTGCCGACGGTGTCGAGCATCACGGCGATGCTGTACACCACGTCGGTCGTGCCGAACCTGGGCACGAGTTCGGCCGCCCGCCGCTCGATCGCCGACTCCCGCGCCGAGTTGGGCAGATTCAGCAGCCGCGCGAAGTCGTCGTATTCGGCCGACCAGGTCAGCGTGTCGTGGTGGTCGAGGCCGCCGAACAGTACGCACAGCACGCGCGCCGCGCCGTCGTCGGCCAGGCACAGGCCGAACCGGTCGGGGCGGGCCGTCAGCAGGTCGCGGACCGGGAGCAGCCCGGACGGCACCTCCTGCGCGGTCTCCTCCGAGACCCGCAGCCGCTGCCGCTGCCAGGGCACGGGCCCGAGTTCTGCCAGCCGCCGGGCGAACACCGCCCCCGCGCTCAGGTCGTCGTCCTGCGGGGTCTCGAAGCGCGCCAGGATCTCCACCGAGCGCGCCGGGGTGCCGGCCGCGGCGCGCCGCAGCGCCCGGTGCACGGGCCAGCCCCACTCCCCGGCGTCCGCCCGGGTCAGCCGGGCGAAGACGGTCAGCACCTCGCGGGTCAGCCACTGGCGCCGCTCGTACAGCGCGGACAGCGGTCCGACCAGCGCGTCGTCCTGCTCCATCAGTGACAGCGCCACCGTGTCGAAGAGCCCGCGGCCGGCCCGGCCGCGCAGCACCGCGAGCCGGTGGTCGTACTCGTCCAGCACCTCGGCCTCGGCCGGGGCGAGGATCCAGAAGCGGGCGAAGAGCGTGAGCAGCGCCCGGATCTCGTCGGCCTCCCGCACCGCGGCCGTGCCCTCCTGGTCGGCGGGCAGCAGCAGGTCGGCCCACTCCTCCAGCTCCCACGCGTCCCCTTCCGCCGCCTGCGCGATCACCGCGGCCTTGACCTGCGGGGTGCACGAGTCGATCGCCAGCAGGACGGGCACCCGCCAGCGGTGGTCCGCGAGCCGCTCGTTCTCGCGGATGTGCCCGGCCAGCCGCGCGGCGACGGCCGCGGGCGGCTCGTCCCGGCCGCCGCCTGCCATGGCGGCGTCCAGCAGGTCGTGGCCGACCAGATACTCCCGGAAGGTCTGGTGGATGAAGCCGAAGCGGCCGGGCGACTCCTCGGCCAGGATGCCGACCTTGCCGCGGATCAGGTCGATGAGCGACAGCGCCTCGCTGGTGCGGCTCTCCCTGGTCAGCCGGCCGAGGCCGAACAGCGCCTCCTCCAGCGCCTCCAGCAGCGCGTTCTCGCCGATCCTGCCGTCGGGGTGGCGCTCGTGGACGCGGCGGGCGATCTTCGCCATCACGGCGAGGAATTCCGCCGGGGTGGCCAGCAGCCCTTCGAGCGCGGAGCCGCGCGTGCTGTCGGCGATCGCCCGCCAGCGGTAGCCGGTGTCCAGCACGAGTTCGCGGTACAGCTGGGCCTGGTCGGCCGGCAGATTGCCGTGCACGTACATGTACATGCACATCGAGGTCAGCAGGATCGGGGTGGCCGCCAGCACCTGCACCGCGCGGTCGCTCATCGCGAGCTGGTGGAGCATCAGGGCGGCCAGCTGCGGCTGTTGGAGGTGGTCGAAGAAGCTCTCGCAGTAGACGGTGATCTGCTTGCCCGTCATGGGCCTGATCAGGTAGTGCGCGGCGTCGTCGAGCGGGAGGTAGACCTCGTCGTAGCCGGCGGTACGGCTGGTGATCACCACCTGGGCGGCGGCCCGGCCGGCGGCGGCGTGCGCGCGTACGGTCTCGGTCAGCACGGCGAGCACGTCCTCGCGGTGCTCGACCAGCTCGTCCAGGCCGTCGATGAGGATCACCGCCTCCCCCTCGGCCAGTGCGCGCTCGAACATCCGCTGGGCGACGTAACGCGTGGCCGTCAGCCGGTCGATCAGCGACTGGTCCGCGGTGGCGGCGAGGAATTCCGCGAGGCTGCCCGGCGGTTCGCCCCGGGTGAACTCCTCGTCGTAGTAACGGGCGTAGTCCGCGGCCCTGATCCGCAGCGGCAGCCGCACCCGGCCGGGCGGCGGGACGTCCCGGGGCCGGCGCAGGATCTCCAGCGACTCGTCGGCGATCGTACGGGCCAGCCACTGGCACAGCACCGACTTCCCGCTGCCCGGCGGCCCGAGCACCACCAGGATCTTGTGGCGCGCGAAGGCCTCCTCCAGCGCGATCGCGCCCTGCGGATCGGCCTCGGCCGACGCGAGCACCCCGCTGGGGCGGACGTCCCTGCGCGGCCGGGGCAGACCCCAGCTGCGGCGGGACTCCTGCTCATTGAGCCGGCGCAGCAGCTCGGTGCGGCGGCGGTCGGCCAGGCTGCGGGGGTCGGCCTGGAGCGAGACGTACATCGTGCCCAGGTCCAGCCGCCGCAGCCGCTCGGCCTCCTGCTGGTCGGCGGCTCCGGCGTCCACGCCCAGGCCGCCGAGGTCGATGTAGCTCCAGGCGTGCCCGGCCCACTGCAGATACTTCAGCCGGAGCCCCCGGTAGGACCCGTCCGGCGGGAACGACACCGGCCCCCGGGCGACATCGCTCGGCGACCGGCCCGCGCGCCCCGCGGCGGCGGGGGTCAGGCCCTGGGCGTACGCGCCGAGGGCCGGCCGGACGTTGTGGGCGATCCACAGCCGCTCGGGCCGGGCGCCGCCGTATCCCCACGCCACCGGGAGCTGGCCGGGCAGCCGCGGGCGCAGGCCCACGACCAGCTGCTCCGCGTGCAGTTCGCGCGGGCCGCCGGACTGCCCGTCGGTCAGCAGCCGGGCGAGTTCGCGGCTGAACCGCATGTCGTACGCGGGCTGGTGGGCGCCGGTGGCGGTCAGCACGGACAGCCCGCCCCGGCCGCGCCGCGGACCGGCCACCAGGTCCTCGACGGAGAGCACCCCCGAGGCCGCGTTGCAGGTGTCGAGGAGCGCGACCACCCCGCCGGTGCCGGTGGACTCCACCGCGCCGGCCAGCAGGTCCTGGACGTTGAGCGCGTTGTCGCGGCGCTCGGTCGAGTCGGCGGTCATGAAGTAGAGCTTCGAGACGTCCCCGGGCGTGAAGCCGTGCCCGAGCAGGGCCAGGACGAGGGTGGCCCCGGCCTGCCCGGCGCGCTCCATGGCGGTGCCGAGCGCGAGGCGCGCGGTCTCGTAGTCGACCTCGTCGTCGCCCTCGGCGCCGCCGAGCAGCGCCCGGCCGTCGGGCAGCGCAGGTACGCACCCGCCGCGGGCCGGGTCGAGCAGGGCGTCGCGCAGCTCGGCCGCCGCCTGGGGCAGGGCGTCGAGCCGGTACTGCGAGCGGCACTGGGTGGCCAGCACGAGCAGATGGCGGGCCGGCCCCTCGGGCGCGGTGGTCATGCGCTGCGGTCGGCGGCCCTGGCTGCCAGGGCCTCCATGACGGGCCCGGCCACGGCGGGTTCTGCGAGGTATTTGACGGCGGAGTGGACCACCGCGCCGTCGGAGTCGATCCGCCGGGAGACCGGCACGACACCTTGGGCGTTGGGCCGCACTTCGGTCAGCTGGTGCCGGCTGACGATCAGGTCGTCGCGGTCCCAGAAGTTCAGCCAGCGCTCCACGGTCGGCGGGGTGCGCGGCGGCTGGGGCACGATCCGCGGCCAGACGATGCCGCGCATCCCGATCGGCGAGCCGATCGTCACGAACAGCTTCACCGGCCCCGGGTGGCCGGCCAGGGTCTCCAGCGCCACGACCGAGCCGAGCGAGTGGGCCACCACGACGACGGGGCCGGTGCCCAGCGCGGCGCCGACCCGGTTCCTGACCCGGGCGTCGATGGTGGGCTGCCCCGGCTGCGCGGCTTCCGCCCGCCGCAGGTAGCGGGACACCTGCGCCAGGTGGCCGCGCATGACCGCGGCACCGGCCCATTGGGCGGGGCGGCGCAGGCGACGCCATTCGAGCAGCGTCGTCAGCACGTTCAGCGAGTGGCGCAGGACGCTGCCGACGGCCTGCGGGGTGCCGTCCGGGTGCAGCAGTGCCCGCACCTCCGCCAGCAGCTCGCGCTCCTGCGGGTCCTGGGCGTCGGGCAGCCGGTCCGCGGTCAGCTCGTCGATCAGCGCGAGCACGATTTCCGCGTCGGCCTCGGTGAGGTGGTCGTCGGCGGTGGCTCCGCCCTGGGCTCCCGGGCGCTGCCACAGGTCCGCGTAGGAGGCGAACGCCAGGTCGAAGGTCCCCCCGGCCTGCAGAGCAGCCGCGCTCGCGCCGTGCCCCGCGGCGTCCGCCCCGCGGGCCAGCGCCTCGCGCCAGGCGGCCAGTTGCTCTGCCGGAGCCTGCGCCGGACCGATGCCGTGGACGAAGACCAGCCGCGGTCTGCCGTCATTCACAAGCCACCGCCCGTCCGCGCCACGGCAGACGGTATCCGCACCGAATCAGCCACTACGCCCCCAGCCTCGTATCGGTGATCGCACCCCCAGGTTACGCACATTCCCCCTCCATGCGGGTGACAATCCACCTTTTCACGACACACCCTGCCTCGGCTGCTTTTCCGCGGTCGGCGCACCTCGCCGGGGCGCCGCGGGCCTCGACCGCGGCGGCGGCTCGCCGCACTGACGTCACCTGTCTGACTGGTGACGCGGCGCGTGCGAAGGTCGTCGCCATCCGAGCCGGCGCGACGGAGTAGCGCAGGGCATCGACGGGCGGCCCGGCGACGCCCCGAGGTCCTGGCGGCGGTGGGCGGAGGAGGCCTTCCATCCGCCGCAGCCCTGGCGTGACCTGCTGGGCGCGGCGATCCGCTCGGCGGTCTCGGGCCGCGGCGCGGGCGAGGAATACAGCTACGGGCGGCCCTCGCGCCGCTCGGCCGGTGTGCCCGGCGCCGTACTGCCGGGCATGCGGCGCAGGCCGCCGCGGGTCTGCGTGGTCATCGACACCTCGGCGTCGGTCAGCGACTCGGAATCGGGCAGCGCGCTCCTGGAGGTCGCCGCCATCTCCCGTTCCGTGGGCGGCCGTCGGGACCTGGTGGGCGTGCTGCCCTGCGACGCGGCGGCCCGCGAGGCCGTCACCCGCCCGCCGGTACCCACGGGCACGGTCACCGGTCCACCGGCACGTACCGGGCGACCTCCGCCGCGCCGGTCAGATCGCCGGTCCAGGCGCGGGCCGCCGCGGCGCCGATCCGGCTCTGCAAGTGGGCCCGGCGCAGCCGCCCGGTGGCGCCGTAGAGCACCTCGGCGGTCAGGGCGTGGGTGAAGCGGAACCAGCCCAGGCGCTGCTGGTCCTCCGCGATCAGGCCCGCCGCGACCGCGGCGTCGAGCGCTTCGAGCGCCGCCTCGATGCCGACCGAGGCGGCCTCGGCGACGACGTCGATGTCGAAGTGCCGCCCGGCCACCGCGGCCACCGCCAGCACCCCCGCCGCGGTCTGCGGCAGCTCCGCCACCCGCCGCAGCACCACTTCGCGCACCGGTACGGGCACCGGCGCCGTGTCGGGCCGCTCCAGGCGCTGTTCGCTGGTCAGCAGCTTGATCAGTTCCCGCAGGTAGAACGGGTTGCCCTCGGTGCGGTCCCACAGGCCTTCGGCCGTACGCCTGCCGACCTCCCGGTGGAGCATGACGCCGGCCAGCGCCTGCGCCTCCTGGACGGTCAGGCCGCCGAGCGTGATCCGGGTGATCTCCGCGCGGGCCAGCGCGGCCGAGGTCTCGGTCAGCGTCGCCTCGCCCGACCGGTAGGACACCGCCACCAGCAGCCGGCTGGCCGGCACCGACTCGGCCAGGTGCGCCAGCAGCCGCAGCGACGTCACGTCCGCCCGGTGCAGGTGGTCGAGCACCACCACCAGCGGTGCCGCGTAGGAGGCGCCGGTCAGGTAGTCGACGATCGCCTCGAACCGCCGCAGCGTGGCCGCGTCCGCGTCGGCGCCCTCCGCCGGCTGCCGGACGTCCCGGTCCAGCAGCTCGGCCACCGGTCCCGGCACCGAGCGCTGCGGACTGTACGCGGCCAGCGTGCGCAGCACCTGCTGCCAGGGCCACAGCGGCGGCGCGGCGACATGCTCGGGGCAGGCGCCCCACAGCACCGGCACACCCGCCGACTTGGCGAAATACCGCAGCAGGCTGGTCTTCCCGATGCCCGGCTCGCCCGACACGGTCACCAGTTGGCCGCGGCCCGCCCCCGCCGCGGGCAGCGCGTCTGCCAGCTGCCGCAGCGCGGCGTCCCGGCCGACGAAGACCTCGGCGTCGGCAGCCGGCTCGGGCAGCACGTCCACCGCGCCGAACCGCTGGGCGGGCACGGTACGGCTGGACGACGGCACGGCCGGGAAGGCGGGGACGGCCGGGATGCCCGGCAGGGCCGGCGGGTGCCAGTCGAGGGCCGGTGCCTGGTTGAGGATCTCCGTCTCCAGGTGCTGGAGCGCCGGCCTCGGGTCGATACCCAGCTCCTTGGCCAGCCGCTTCTGGTTGGTGCGCAGCACCGCCAGCGCGTCGGCCTGCCGGCCGGCCCGGTAGAGCGCCAGGCTCAGCAGCTCGCAGCCGTACTCACGCAAGGGGTGGGCCTGCGTGAAGGCCTCCAGCTCCGCCACCGCGACCTCGTGGGCGCCGGCGGCCAGCAGCGCGGCGCAGCGCCCCTCGATCAGTGAGAGCCGCAGTTCCTCAAGGCGCTCCACCTCGGGCACCACGTGGGTGGCGTGGGCCACTTCCGCGTAGGCCTGTCCGCGCCACAGGGCGAGCCCCGCCTCGAACTCGCTGAGCGCCTGCCGCCGGTCGCCGCGGCCCCACGCGTGCCAGCCCGCCGTGGCGCGCTCGCAGAAGCGGTGGACGTCGACCTGCACGGAGCGGCTGTCCAGCAGGTAGCCCTGGCCGTGGGTGCGCAGCACCGTCGCGGGTGTCCTGCGGGCCCGGGCGGGTTCCAGCACCCGCCGTAAATTGGCCACGTACGCGTGCAGTGAGGTGCGCGCCGAGCGCGGCGGGCGCCCGGCCCACAGCTCCTCCAGCATCACGTCCACCGTGACCGGCTGGCCCACCCGGCTCACCAGCAGCGCGAGCAGCGCGCGCTGCTTCGGCGTGCCCAGATCCACCATGCGGCCGTCGACCACGGCCTCCACGGGACCCAGTGCCCGGAATTCCACAATTCCGTGCGGAGTGCCCTGCGTTTCCAGCGGCTGGGCCTCGGTCCATCGAATATATCCGGGCGGTGTGCGATATGTGGCTGCAGATATCTCTGCGGTGGTCATATCATTGGTCCTTCCGACGCCGGATCTCCTTCGGGTCCTGACACATCGGCGCCATCATCGCAACCGCCGCCGTCCTGCCCGACCATGAACATGGCCGTACCCCCGTGAATCACACAGACAGCTACCAACAGTTACTGGGTAATACTCAGATACGAGAGTGGCTACTTGATGACTCATTGTCAAGGCCCGTGGATTGTTCAGATCTAGCCTGAATGTGACATGATTTGTCTGTTTGACCTGCGCATTTCAACAAACTGTTAGGCCCGCCGACGCCCTCCGGTAAGACGCCCGTCGACGACGGACCAGTCGTGCCCCCCGGGGCCGCCCCACCGGCCCGCCGCGGCCCGCTTCCAAGCCGACGCCAACCCGATGGACAGTCACGGCCAAGTCCCGTGTCTGATGCTGGGTGCCACTCGGCAGCCGGAAGGGGACGCGGACGTCCGCCCGCCGCAAGACCGGTCGATTGCCGACAGGCGGACCTCAGACCTCGGTGCTCGTTGAGCGTGCCTCGTACGCCGCCGAGCCGGCGACGGCCCGAATTCCATCTCATTTCTGGAAAAGGAGCTGGTTCTGATGATGGGCTTCACGGTCGACCGTTCGATAGCGAAGCACGGTCTTCAACTCGGCAGTATGCCGGAAATGGCCGCGGCCAAGAACAGCTCCACGCTGCTCACGCTCGACCACGACCTCGACGTACTACCCGCGGCGGGACGGCGTCTGACGGTCGCCCAGCTCGCCGAGCACGTGGACGACCTGGCGGGCCGGCTGTGGGCGGCGGGGGTCCGGCCGGGCGACACCATCGCGATCTACAAGGCCCCCAACTTCGACGTCTGGATGCTGGCCTCCGCCGCCGCCCGCGTCGGAGCGGTGCCGGTGATGCTGTCGCCGGCCCTGGACGGCGCGACCGTCGGTGTGCTGCTCGGCCGGCTGCACCAGCCGCACCTGCTCACCGACCTGCCCAAGCTCGGCGTGCTGGCCGACGTGCCGGTGCGGGAGCTGGCCAAGACCGTGATCATCGCGACCGGTGAGTGGCCGGGCGCGGTGGCGCTCACCGACCTCGCCGGGTCCCCGCGGGTCGAGCCGGTCTTCCGCGGGCTGGACGACCCGGCGATGATCACCCACACCTCCGGCACCACCGGCGTGCCCAAGCTCGTCGTGCACACCCCGCGGACCATGGGCGTACGGCTGCGTCCGCAGTGGTGGCTGCTGTCGCTGATGTGGCGGCGCGACACCGTCGCGATCAACCTGCCCTTCGTGCATTCCCGGATGTACGCGGCCATGTCCCTGGTGCTGCTCAAGGCGATGCCCGTGCTGCTGATGAACAACCCGAAGTCCGACGAGGTCGCCGGGCTGTTCGTCTCGCACAAGCCGACCTTCATCGAGGCGCTGCCCAACGCGTTCATGGACTGGGAGGTGCTCGCCGACGACCCGCGCAAGCCGTTCGCGTCGGTGAAGTACTTCAGCAGCACCTTCGACGCGATCCACCCCAGGACGATCACCCGGCTCATCTCGTCCTCCAAGCGCCGGGTGCCGCTGTTCTTCCAGATCTACGGGCAGAGCGAGGTCGGCCCCGCCGTCGGCCGGCCGTACTTCAGCAAGTCCGTCCACCGCACCGACGGGCGGTGCGTGGGCTACCCGATGCCGGGCTGCGCCAAGGTCCGGGTGGTGAGCCGGAACGGCAGGCCGCCGTCCAAGGCCAACCCCGGTGCCATCGAGGTGCGCTGGGACGGCATCGCGCACAGCTACTTCGGCGAGCAGGAACGTTACGACGCCAACAAGCACGACGGCTGGTGGAAGACCGGGGACGTCGGCTACCGCACCAAGCGCGGCTGCCTGCACATGCTCGACCGCGAGGTGGACATGGTCCCGGACACCAGCAGCACCCTCGAAATCGAGGACCTGATGCTCAGCCGCCTCGACGAGCTGACCGAGCTGGTCGTGGTGATCGGCCCCAACTCCGAGCCGGTCCCGATCATCTGCACCAGCGGCGACCTGCCGCTGGACCTGGAGCGCTGGCGCACCGCCGTCGCGGACTTCCCGCAGCTGAGCGACCCGGTCCAGGTCGCGGAGGCCGATCTGCCGCGCACCGCCACGATGAAGGTCCGGCGGGTCGAGCTGTCCCGGCGGCTGCAGGACCAGTTGGAGAAGCGGGCTTGAGCCGCACCCGCCGCGGCACCGTTCCGACCCGGGTCCCGGCGCCCTCGCGGGCGCCGGTTCCGGCACGTCCGACATCAGCACGTCACATCTGACCTGGGGAAGATCCCTCACGCACAGAAGGTGGATGGCAGCCATGTCAACGCTATGCAAGCCGTCAGTGAGCGTGCCGGAACATGTCATCACGATGGAGCAGACGCTCGAGTTCGCCGAGAGAGCGCACTCCGGCAAGCCACAACTGCCCCTGGCGCTGCGGCTGATCGAGAACACCGGAGTGCGCAAGCGGCACATCGTGCAGCCCATCGAGGAGACGCTGCGGCACCCGGGCTTCGAGGAGCGCAACCGCGTCTACGAGGTCGAGTCGAAGCGGCGCTGCCCCGGGGTCATCGAGAAGGCGCTGGTGAACGCCGGCGTGACGGCCGAGGACATCGACGCGATCATCTACGTGTCCTGCACCGGCTTCATGATGCCGTCGCTGACCGCGTGGCTGATCAACACCATGGGCTTCCGCTCCGCCACCCGGCAGATCCCGATCGCCCAACTGGGCTGCGCGGCGGGCGCGGCGGCGATCAACCGGGCCCACGACTTCTGCACGGCCTATCCCGAGGCCAACGTCCTGATCGTCTCGTGCGAGCTGTGCTCGCTGTGCTACCAGCCCTCCGACGACGCCATCAGCTCGCTGCTGTCCGACGGCCTGTTCGGCGACGCGGTCGCCGCCGCCGTGGTGCGGGGCAGCGGCGGCACCGGGATCTCGCTGGAGCGCAACGGCTCCTACCTCATTCCGAACACCGAGGACTGGATCTCCTACGCCGTACGCTCCACCGGCTTCCACTTCCAGCTGGACCGCCGGGTGCCGGGCACGATGAAGCCGCTCGCCCCGGTGCTGCGGGACCTCGTCACGAAGCACGGCTGGGACGTCGGCAATCTCGACTACTACATCATTCACGCCGGCGGTCCGCGGATTCTCGCCGACCTGAGCCAGTACCTCGAGGTCGACAGCAAAATGTTCCGGCACAGCTGGGCGACCCTGACCGAATACGGGAACATCGCGAGCGCGGTCGTATTCGACGCGCTGCGCAGGCTTTTCGACGAAGGCACGATGGCGCCGGGCGCCACCGGACTGGTCGCGGGATTCGGCCCCGGTATCACCGCCGAAATGGCGGTGGGCAGTTGGAGTGTCGACGACTTCGACCGCGATTTCGCGCAGGCGACAGGAAGGGTTATCGCATGAAGGGCCTCATCGTCCCGCCAGGACAGGGCAAAAGGCTGCTGACCAAGGCGCAGGACGTCACGTTCAAGGTCACCGGCGCGGACGGCGGCTTCGCCTCGACCTTCGAGGTGATAGTGCCGCCGGGCTTCAACGTCGGGGCCCATGTCCACGACCACTCGACGGAGTTCTTCTACGTCCTGGAGGGCGAGCTCGACCTCTTCGCCTTCGAGCCGGCCGAGCGCACCGAGGACGACTGGAGCGACTGGAAATCCCCCGACGGCGACCAGGTGCTGCGGGCCGGCGCGGGCAGCTGCATGTTCGTGCCCAGCGGAACCCCGCACGCCTTCCGCAACCCCACCGACACCCCGACCCGCATGCTCTTCCAGGCGTCCCCGCCGCCCGACCACGAGCGCTACTTCGAGGAGATCTGCGAGATCTTCGCGGAGGGCAGGACCGTCGACTCGGGCGCCGTGCAGCGGATGCGCGAGCACTACGACGTCAAGCAGATCACCCCGCTGCGCTTCGAACCGCCCACCCCGCTGGGCTCGCGCCGAGAAGCAGACGGCGAGGCCTAGCCGGCGATGACCACGACGGACCCGATTCCGCTGGTGCACGCGAGCCTAGGCGCGCGGGAACTGGCCGCGGTCGCCGAGGTGTTCGCCTCCGGCTGGCCGGCCGGCCAGGGCCCGCGGGGCACGGCCTTCGAGCGGCAGCTGGCCGAGCACTACGGGGTCGGCGGCGCGGTCGCGGTGACCAACTGCGGCGCCGCGCTCCACCTGGCGCTGCTCGCGCTCGGCGTCCAACCCGGCGACGAGGTGATCGTCGCCGACTACACCTTCCCCGCCCCCGCCCACGCGGTGCGCTACGCGGGAGCGGTCCCGGTCTTCGCCGACGTACGCCCCGACACCGGCACCATCGACCCGCAGGCGGTGGCCGACCTGATCGGCCCGCGGACGGTCGGCGTCATCGCGGTGGACACCGTCGGCCTGCCGGCCGACTACACCGAACTGCTGGCGGTCACCGGCCGGCACGGCCTTTTCCTGGTCGAGGACGCCGCCTGCGCGGTCGGCGCCACCTACCAGGGCCGGCCGGCCGGCGCGCTGGCGCCGGTGGGCTGCCTGTCCTTCCACGGCCGCAAGGGCGTCACCAGCGGTGAGGGCGGGGCGCTGCTCACCGCCGACCCGGCGCTCGCGGCGGACGCGCGGCTGCGGTCGTCCTTCGGCATCGCGCCGATCTTCGACCAGGCGCACATCGTCGGCCTGCCGGTGCCGGTCTTCACCGAGATCGGCTACAACTACAAGCTGTCCGACATCGCCGCCGCGATCATGCAGGTACAGCTCGGCAGAATCGGCGAACTCCTCAGCCGCAGGAACGCGCTTGCCGCGCGCTACGCCGAACTGCTCGGCGGTGAGGAGCTGCTCACCGTGCCGCACGTGCCGCGGGACCGCACCCACTCGTGGCAGTCCTACCTGGTCAGGCTCGATCCGCGGGTGGACCGCGCGGCGGTCGCCGCGGACCTGCGGGCCCAGGGCATCGGCTGCGGGCACGGCACATGGGCGTGCCATGTCCAGCCCGTCTACGAGTCGAAGCAGACCTGCCCGGTCTCGGCGGACCTCTTCGAGCACCAACTCGGCATACCCATGCACGCGGAATTGAGCATGGACCAGGTCGAACGGGTCTCCGCGGCCCTGTGTACCGCGCTCCGGGTCCACGCGCGTCCATCCAGGTGAACGGAGTGTCCTTGTGAGTGGCGGACGTAGGGAAGTGTGCCTCGTCGGCGCCGGACCACGCGGGCTGTCCCTGCTGGAACGGCTCTGTGCGCAGGAGCGGAAGTCACCCCGCTGGAGCTGCGTCACCGTCCATGTCGTCGATCCCGACCCGCCCGGCGCGGGCCGGGTGTGGCGGCCGAAGCAGTCCCGGCACCTGCTGATGAACACCGTCGCCTCCCAGGTCACGGTCTTCACCGACGCCAGCGTCGCCATCGAGGGGCCGCTGGAGGAGGGGCCGAGCCTGTACCGGTGGGCGAAGGCGCTGGAGCACATAGCCGCCGCGTCCGGCGCGCCGTCCGTCGATGACGCGGCGCTGTCCGAGGCGCGCGCCCTGGAGCCGGACACCTACCCGACGCGGGCGCTGTACGGCCAGTACCTGACCTGGGCGTTCCGGCATGTCGCGGCCAACGCGCCTTCGCACGTCTCGGTGCGCGTGCACGCCTCGCGGGCCGTCGCGCTGACGGACGGCGACCCCGTGCTGGGCGGCGCCGGGCCGCAGACCGTGGTGCTGGAGGACGGCACGCGGCTGACCGGGCTGTCCGCGGTGATGCTGGCGCAGGGGCACGTGCCGGTCCGCCCGACCGGCGCCGAGTGCAAGCTGCGCGACTTCGCCGCCGAGCACGGCCTGACCTACATCGCCCCGGCCAACCCCGCCGACGTGGACCTGTCGTCCATCGCGCCCGGCGAGAACGTCCTGGTGCGCGGGCTCGGCCTGAACTTCTTCGACTACATGGCCCTGTTCACGCACGCCAGGGGCGGCGTCTTCGAACGGGTCGAGGGCCGGCTGGTCTACCACCCCTCGGGCCGCGAGCCGCACATCTACGCCGGCTCCCGGCGGGGCGTGCCCTACCAGGCCCGCGGTGAGAACCAGAAGGGCGCCCACGGCCGCTACACCCCGCGGCTGCTGACGGCCGAGTACGTCGCCGCGCTGCGCACGCCGTCCACCGCCCGCGAGCCGATCCGCTTCGGCACCGGCCTGTGGTCGCTGATCGCCATGGAGGTGCAGAGCGTCTACTACGAGACGCTGCTCGCCACCCGCGAAACCCCGGCCCGGGTCGCGGAGTTCGCCACCCGCTACCTCAAGGCCGAACCGGGCGAGGCCGAGCAGCAGCTGCTGGACGAGGCCGGCATCCACCCGGCCGAGCGCTGGGACTGGGAGCGGGTCGCCCGCCCCTACGACGCGCACGCGCTGCGCGACCTGGCCGCCTTCCGCGCCTGGCTGCGCGGCTACCTGGACGAGGATGTCCGCAAGGCCCACGAGGGCAATGTCAGCGGTCCTTTCAAGGCGGCCCTGGACATCCTGCGGGACCTGCGCAACGAGGTGCGGCTGGCCGTGGACCACGGCGGTCTCGACGCCGCCTCGCACCGCGACGAGCTGGACCAGTGGTACACGCCGCTCAACGCCTACCTGTCGATCGGCCCGCCCGCGTCGCGGATAGAGGAGATGGCCGCGCTGATGGACGCGGGCGTCCTGGAGGTGACGGGCCCCGGGATGCGGGTCGGCACCGACCCGCAGGACCCGGACGGCGGCTGCTTCGTCTGCACGTCGAGCGAGATCCCCGGCGTGCGGGTGCGGGCCACCGCGCTGGTCGAGGGCCGGCTGCCGGAGATCGACCTGCGCCGCACCGCGGACCCGCTGATGAGCCAGCTGCTGCGGACCGGGCAGTGCCGCCCCTACCGCGTCCCCGGCGTGGACGGCCAGGACTACGAGACCGGCGGGCTGGCCGTCTCCGAGCGGCCGTACCGGCTGCTGGACGCCCAGGGCAGGGCGCATCCGCGGCGCTTCGCCTACGGCGTGCCCACCGAGTCCGTGCACTGGGTGACCGCGGCCGGCATCAGGCCGGGCGTCGGCTCGGTCACCCTGGAGGACTCCGACATCATCGCGGCGGCGGTCCTCGCGCTGCCGGAGCCGTCCCTCCCCCCGGAGCGGCTGCCGGAGCAGGCCCCCCGTACCGCGTACGGGACGGCCGCGGAAGCGGGGGCGACCGCGTGACCGCGGCCCCCGGGTCCGCCGCCCCCCACCTGGACGCGGGCCTGCTCTCGCCGGTCAGGGCCGGCACCCCCGTGGAGGCGGCGGTCAGCGACACCGCCTGGCTCCAGGCGATGCTCGACGCGGAGGCGGCCCTGGTACGCGCCCAGGTCCGCTGCGGCACCGTCCCCGCGCACGCCGCCGCGTCGATCACGGCCGCGGCCCGCGCCGAGCAGCTGGACGTACGGGAACTGGCGCTGGCCGCCCGCGAGACGGCGAACCCGGTCGTCGGCCTGGTCAAGGCGCTCACCGCGCAGGTCGCCGCGCAGTCGCCAACGGCCGCCGAATACGTGCACCGCGGCTCCACCAGCCAGGACATCTTCGACACCGGCGCGATGCTGGTGGCCGCCCGGGCGCTGCGGCTGATCGGCGCCGACCTGCGGGCGGTGGCCGCGGACCTGGCCGACATGGCCGCCGCGCACCGGGACACGGTGATGGCCGGCCGTACACTCGCGCTGCACGCCGTGCCCACCACGTTCGGGCTCAAGGCGGCCGGCTGGCGGCAGGTCGTACTGGAGTCGGCCGAACGGCTGGAAAAGGTCGCGGACGGCGGGCTTCCGGTCTCCCTGGGCGGGGCGGCCGGCACGCTCGCGGGCTACCACCAGTACGCGGGCGACGGCGCGGAGCCGGCCGCGGTCCTGGACCTGGTGGCCGCCTTCGCGGACGAGACCGGCCTCGCGGTCCCGGTGCTGCCCTGGCACACCCTGCGCACACCGATGGCCGACCTGGCCGCCGTGCTCGCGCACACCGCGGGCGCGCTGGGCAAGATAGCGGTGGACGTCCTGGTGCTGGCGCGGACCGAGATCGGCGAGGTGGCCGAGCCCGCGGGCGCGGGCCGGGGGGTGTCCTCGGCGATGCCGCACAAGCGCAACCCGGTGCTGGCGACGCTGATCCGCTCCGCCGCGCTGCAAGTCCCGGCGCTGGCCTCGGTCCTGGTGCAGTGCCTGTCCGCCGAGGACGAGCGGGCGGCCGGCGTGTGGCAGGCCGAGTGGCAGCCGCTGCGCGAGTGCCTGCGGCTGACCGGCGGCGCCGCGCACACCGCCGTCGAACTCGTCAGGGGTCTGACCGTCCACCCCGAGCGGATGCGCGACAACCTCGGGGCGACCGGCGGGCAGATCGTCTCCGAGCGGGTCTCGGCCGTCCTGGCGCCCCGGTTGGGCAAGGCCGCCGCCAAGGAGCTGCTGGGTGAGGCGTCCGCGCAGGCGGCGCGGACCTCGCGGGCGCTGGTCGACGTCCTGGCCGAACTGCCGCAGCTGCACGGTGTGCTCACCCGCGAGGAGCTGGCCGCGCTGCTCGACCCGGCCCACTACACCGGGGCGGCGGGGCCGCTGGTCGACCGGGCGCTGAAGCACTGACGCGCTGACGCGTGACGCTTTGAGCGGTGCCGCGCACGACGCGACGGCGCGCGGGGGAAGGGGACCTGGCCGGTTCCCTCCCCCCGCGCGGGCCGTCAGTCCTGCTTGGTCGCCACGATCTCCAGGGTGACCGTGCTCGTGTCGTTGATGAAGGCGCCGCCCTTGGTGACGCCGATCTCCTTGAGGCTGACCGCGGAAGTGGCGGAGAACCGCACGACCCGCTTGCCGTCGGCGCCGGTCTCGAAGCCCTTGGGCGACAGGGTCAGGGTCGTCTGCTTCGTGACCGCGAGCGCGGTGAGGTCGCCGTCGACCAGGAAGTTCTCCCCGTCGACCCGCACCCCGGTCGAGGCGAAGGTGATGGTCGGGTATTGCTCGACATCGAGGTAGCCGGCGTGCTGGATATCCTGGTCGCGCCGCTTGTTCTTGGTGTTCACCGACCCGGCTCTGATCACCGCGTTCACCGATGAGTCGAGCGGGTTCTGCGCCAATACGATCGTGCCTTCGACCTCGTCGAAGGTGCCGCGGGCCGGGAGGAATCCGAGCATGCGGACCTTGAAGGCGATCTCGGAGCGGGCGGAGTCGATCACCCACGTGCCGGCGGCGTAACCGGGGATGTTGACCTGCGTGGACATATTTTTACGTGCTCCTCGCGGTGATTCGAACCGGAACAGCTGGTGAAGGAGGTGCCGGGACACTCGATCCGCCGGGCGCGCAACACCCGCACGACGGACTCGTGCCTTCCGTCATCGATGATCCCATGGCCCGTGACGCGACCTCACACGGCGTCAGAGAACTGGCCACGAAACGATGTTCAGCGTCCGACAACCCGCTGCTCCGGCAGCCCGCCAGGTGTCCGGCCCGCGGCTCAGCGGTCACCGGCCAGCCCACCGCATGGGTCGTCCCGCCGGGCAGCGCCGACCGCTGACCGCGGCGCCGGCGGCGCGGCGCCGGGCGACACGCCAGTGCGGGGATCGGGTGCGGGTCGGTTCGCGGGGTGGGAGGCTGCTGGCAGGCCGGAGGCCGATCGCCGGTGGGCGGAATCGCGGGTGCCCCCGGCCGGGGGCCGCAGAAACGGAGCGGTCATGCCGCAGGGGGCGCCGGGCCAGCGGACAGCCCGGTGTGTCCAGGCGACACGCTCGCTCCTGGTGCTCGCGGCCGGCGCGGCGAACGTGTTCGGCTTCCTCGCCCTGGGCGGCCTGTTCACCAGCGTCGTCACCGCGAACTCCGCCACCGCGGGACTGCGGCTGGGCTCCGCGGACTTCGGCGCCCTCCGGCTCGTCCTGCCGGCGCTGCTGGGCTACGTCGCCGGGGTGGCGGCGGGCAGTCTCGCGG